>JAPOKD010001011.1 GCA_029977825.1 Planctomycetota bacterium
CCACGGACAGTGGCTTGATGTGAGGGACGGGAATCCAAAATTGGTCGTAGCCGACCGTGCAAACTCAAGACTTCAGTGGTTCGACATGAACGGCAAACATCTGCGTACCCAGAGCGGATTCCTGTTTCCAGCAGACATCGATAGCCAAGGTGACCTGCTGTTGGTGCCTGACTTGCACGCCCGAATTACGATTCTAGGGCCATCAAACAAACCGATCGCACAGCTCGGTGACGATGAAGCTTGGCGCAACAGAGTGCTCGACAAAAAAGAGGCCATGCGAACAAGCCCGAAAAAATGGATTGCCGGAAAGTTCGTCCACCCCCACGATGCATGCTTCGACGCAGATGGAAACATCTTCGTCACGGAATGGGTTCGTGGAGGACGGGTCAGCAAGTTGGTAAAAGTTTGATTGCTGGCACGAATTTCCCAGCGGCGTGCGCCGACACGGACGCGCCGGCGGCAAGCTTACCCCAGCATTTCAATAAGACTGATACAGACAAAGCAGCAAAGCATTTCAAATAACGCATGTCCCAAACTACATGCCCTGATTTCCAGCTTAGTCTTCCTCAGACTGGCGATTCCTGTTGAGGATCTTTGCTATCGTTTCAGTTCGCTTTACCTGCTTTCTTTTCTCCTTTTCGACGGGATCACGAAGAACACGCCACCATTTCTTGATACGTTGCAACCACAGCATCTCCCCCCTCCATTCTCAATCGCTGGACAATCGTCGCAGTTGTCAAGGCAGCTGCATGCCGACCTGCAAGTGTGGAACAGATCGGCGCGCTTACCCCGCAGTGCTTGAATCCAGAGACTGTTGCCCAACGCCGCTTGATTTCAAGCTAGTACCGATGAGTATTTTCTGATTTTTAACCAAGCCTACATGCACGGCTTCGAAGTGAGAGGGCCGACACCACCCCGACCAAACGAACGATGGCCCAAGACCAACTGACCACAAACGGAATCAGTGAGGGACGCGGTATCATGTTTCTCTGGTTGGCTCCGACACTCTGTAACTCAAGCGTTCACCGTTCGTCGAAAGTTCACTGTGTCTCGAGAGTGCAGCATACGCCTCAGTCGCACCACGCAACCCTGCAAGAAATGATTCGCAACTGCGCAGAAAAAATCCTGAGAATCAATCAGATGACCTCAACAACTGCATGGAATAGATGCCCGAAGAATGCCCATCACTGAAACTTATATTGTAGGCGTACGATCCCACAGGCTTCATTCCAACGATCTTTAAAGGCTGCGCTTCAGCAGCACTCAATACGGGCAGACCAGCAAGCTTACTTCCGACTACCTGCTTTTTTTCTTCACCCCGTCGTTTTTCCCGACAGGTCGCACACGGACACGCCTGACGCAATTGCAAGGCCGACCACTTTGTTTGGACACCATCGCTCCAGCTGATAATAACCGCTGAATTCTCATCACGCCCCAACCCCACCGGTAAAACACCAGCGGGCAATTTTGTTTGAGGCTCATTAAAAACCGGATCAGTCATTTTGTGATTACGTGCTCTAGTCCAAGTCCAATAAACAGGTGCAATTCCTCTTCCAACCTCTATATCTTACGACGATCGACTAGCCGCTTCGCTTTGGCTTCAAATCTGGGCAAGCTTTCCGAGGCGACTGCCTCAACGCTGACTCGCATCGCCAAGCG
>JAPOKD010000226.1 GCA_029977825.1 Planctomycetota bacterium
AAAGGAAAGTGGCGGGGCAGCAACGACACCAGCCTGCAACTCACCTTCAAATGCCCAACCCTGAAAAAACTCAATCACGTTTTGTGGCACCTCGATTTCAAGAAATCACGATGGGATCATTGGGAAAAAAGCAAAGTTTCCAAAGCCCGTGTCGGAACCAGATCCGCTGCTGCAATTGTGTCATGGGGATTTAGCATCGAAGAGCCTCCGTCCGTCAACCAACACGGCACTGCCATCGCAAAGTTGACTGCATGGGCGAACCAGAACACCCGAAATGTATGGATTACAGGTGACCGAGGAGAACTCGCCGACTTAAGAAAGCGTTTTCCATTTCTAACGATTGAAGGAACCTACTCTGACGAATATGGCTCAGGCGACATAGAGTATTATGAGTTCTTTCAAGGAACACTGCGGCCGATTACGCGAGCAGATTTATTCTGGTTAGAGGCGATAATCAGTCGCTGTTGAATCAAGCGACAGCAGAAATCGAGATAATCATGAGCGACGGGAAAGTATTGACCAAAGAGATTGCTGAGCAATTCCTGGCTGCAGCAGCAGCGGGTAATGAAGACTCGGTAACCCTTGAAGACTCAACTGTGATTGAGGACGCGGCAGCCGAAAGTCTGAGCAGGCATGACGGCATCCTCTACCTCCACGGCTTGACGGGTCTGTCGGACGCGGCAGCCAAGAGTCTGGGTAAGTGCAAAGGCAAACTTTCGCTCATCGGCCTGACGAGTCTGTCGGGCGCGGCAGCGGAGAATCTCGGTAAGTGCAAAGGCGACCTTTCGCTCCGCGGCCTCGCGGAACTTTCTGACGCTGCTGCCGAGGGCCTCAGCAAGTCCAAGGGTGACTTCCTCGACCTCAGCGGCCTCGCGGAACTTTCTGACGCTGCTGCCGAGGGCCTCAGCAAGTTCAAGGGTGACACACTGGACCTCAGCGGCCTGACAAGCCTCTCGGACGCAGCAATCGAGAGCCTCAGCAAGTACACGGGTGACTTGGGCCTCAACGGCCTGACGAGCCTCTCGGTCGCAGCAGCCGAGAGCTTGAGTCATTGCGAGAGCGGCTTCTTGAACCTCGACGGCCTGACGAGTCTCTCAGACGCAGCAGCCGAGAGGCTGGGTAATTTTGAGGGCTACATTATGCTCGACGGCCTGACAAGCCTCTCGGACGCAGCAGCCGAGAGCCTTTGCAAGGTGACGCAAGGAGCTTGCCTCCGTGGCCTCAGAAAATTGTCGGACGCAGCAGCGGAGAGCCTCAGTAAGTGCAACGGTACCCTCTACCTCGATGGCTTGACGGGTCTGTCGGCAGCAGCAGCGGAGAGCCTCGGTAAATGCAAGTGCGACCTCTACCTCTCGAAATCTGCAAACAACGTCCTCCGCAATGCAGGGCATCGCAATGCGACAGTGATCTAGTCCTTGCGCTCAGATCGCGGGAGGTCAATTTTCACCCCGCACGTCAAGCAAGCGGGGTGGAATCGTCACGCACAGATATCGGTTATCGCTGAGGCGTCACAGACGGAAACCCAACCCGCTCAGTCATCCTGTCATGTGTCAGTATTAAGAGTTCTTTCAAGGAACACTGCGGCCGATTACGCGAGCAAATTTATTCTGGGCAGAGGTGAAACATCGAAATTCAACAACGCATGCTGTTACGCGTTTGCGATCTGGTTTTCAAGTAAGTAAAATTGCCGCGGCAAACCAACTTTCCTTCTGAAAAGTCAAAAAAGGACTACCATGTCAGACTACATTCAATTTGTCTGTGACCAGTGTGATAAGCAATATAAGGTTCTGGGTAAATTTGCCGGTCGCATGGCCAAATGCACTTGTGGGCACCGCGTGCAAATCCCCAAAAAAGATGGTATGGACACAGGGGGTATCGTCCAAGAACTCCCCGTTTCGTTAGCTAAGGCTGAACATGGTGAGCCTGACGAAGACTGCGGCTCCGCATCCATTTCTCTTACTGTTTCTGTGACTAATCCAACGGAGGTAGACATCGAATTGTTGTTGATTCGAATGTCGGTCCTCAATGAAGAAGGTTTTTGCGTCGCTTACCAGGAAGAAACTTCCGAATGTTCCGTTAGCCCCGGAGAGACAGAGGACATCGAGTTATACGGTCCGTATCTAGCTATTAATCTTTTGGGGAAACCAGACAAGAGTTCTGTAAAAGTGGAAGTACTCGCTTGTGAACTTGCATTCACGGATCTGGGGCTGTTTGATGTTCCGGAGGAAGCCAATTCTGCCGCGGGCACCCAGATCAATACTCGTGTCGGGAGTGCTGAAATTGAGTCAGTTGCAATCTGGCACGAGCCCGCCGATGATGACGGTGAGAAGCAACTCAAACTTTTTTTTCGGCACAAGAATCTTACTGAATACAATCTTCCACAAGTGGCCTACAAGGCGATCTTGCAGGGGCATAACGGAAGAGCCATCGAAGAAACGAGCTGTGAGGAGCCCCTGAATGAGTACTCACAAGCTTGCTCGGAAGTTGGTTTTTGGGGAGTTAAGGAGAAAACGTTAAAAAAGGCAAAGGTCTCTGTACAAGCTTCGGTTTTTTCAACTATTGCATCCGGAATGGACACACGTTCCGGAATAAGCGAGGAAGTGAATGAGTGGTAGCAGTCGCTGATTAATTCTTGTTCGTGTTGCCTTCACGCACGTTCGTCGCTTTTTATAAAACATAGATTATGAATATGAAAATTAGAAAGTTCACGTATACTCGCCCTGATGAAGACGGGGAGACTCAATTTGGTGTCTCTGTTGCGTTAACCAACAGTACTGAGCACACGGTCGACTTAATCCAACAGAAGATGGTGTTTCAGGACAAGTCCGGGCTTCCGCTTTGTTCGAGTGAATCGGACCAAGAGTGCGATCTTGATCCTGATGAGTCGTATGACTTCGAAGACGATTATTGCGGATACACCAAGTCATCCTTATTCAGTGGCAGCCTTGAAGAGGCGCAGGTGTCAATAAGCACAAGGCTGTGCAAACTCAACTTCGTGAAGGGTCCGCAACTCGATATTTCTTCAAATGCAATGGACGTGCGAGGAGTTTCGGAGCCGTTCACCGTAGGCGATGTTCTAGAAGTGTCAGGCATTTCAGCGTGGTTAACAGAGCCAGATGAGGACGGCGACTACTACTTGGAAGTCAGGTCAAGTTTTCGCAATTTGACAGAACAAGCGATTGCTAAGTGGTGCATAAAAGCACGGCTGGTCGACCGGCGCGGACGCGGACTGGGAGAGTCGGAAGCCGAAGGGTTTCTGCACGGTGGCAGTCGCAGTGTTGGTTTTGCCGATATCAGTTTTTGGGATGTGAAAGGTAAGAAGCTAAATGGTGCCCAGCTGCACTTCGAAGTATCGGCATTCACGGAACTCGTTGCGCTGGGAATTGACGCATCAAATCCGTCTCTGCTCGTGCAATCTGACGAAGACGATAACTTTCCGCCAAGGCGTTCCATTGCCTCATTCCCAGATCCGGACGGCACGATCACGAACAGCATCGGCATGAAGCTGGTACCAATTGCTGCAGGTGACTACTTGATGGGGTCGCCAGATGGTTGTCCATTAGGTAACACCGATGAGGAGTTCCAACATCTTGTGCGGATTACAAAGCCGTTTCTGATCGGGATGCACCAAGTTACTCAAGCGCAGTTCGAACAGGTGATGGGAAGGAATCCCAGTCGTTTTAAGGGGGCTGATTACCCGGTTGAGTTTCTTAGCTGGCAGGAATCCCACGAGTTCTGCCAACGGCTGTCAGGCGTGGTGGAGGAACAGGCTTCCGGTCGAAAGTACCGGCTGCCAACGGAAGCTGAATGGGAATACGCGTGCCGGGCTGGAACATCCACTCCGTACAATACCGGAGAATCACTTCGAGAAGTGGATGCTCGTTTCGCCGGTCTAAGTCGACATTCGCCAAAGCCTGCTGCGTCTGTGGGCTCGTACCCTCCGAATGCGTGGGGACTGTTCGACATGCATGGCAATGTGTGGGAATGGACGAGTGATTGGTTTTCTGATTCTTGGTATCGCAAGTCTCCTGTTGAAGATCCCCAGGGGCCTGAGTCGGGAACGCATCACACACTTCGGGGTGGCTCAGCCTCTGTCGAAGGACACGAATGCTATAGTGCGATGCGGGGAGAAGCCCCGCGAGACAAGCCGGAACCGCGCAATCGAAATCAGCGTTTCGCGTTATATGGCGACTTCGGCGTGCGTGTTGTTTGCGAGTTGGTCGCGCCGTCCTGAACTTCTAGGATTTGCTGTGACAACTCGGCTAGTAGGCGAGCATACGGAAATGGCTGACAAAGCCAAGATGTTCGAAAACATCAAGAAGATGGGCGCACTCCCGAAGGATAAGCAGATTGGTGCCTGCGGTGAGCTTGCCGCGTACACATACCTCTTTTTCGCGGAGAAGAGAAAAACATTCGGCACCTAGGCCACACATATCACTGATGTCGCCTCTCGCTTTCGTGATCTCCGCTCTCCGTGCACTTGCCTGCAGTTCTGTCTCGTCTGCCTTCGGGAGATTGCTTGGATTGAAGGTATTGCCACCAATGTCCTTAATGAGCTCATCTGCGTAAGCATCGGCTAATTCGTAGTTCTTCGGCATGGTGTTGTATCAGATGGAAATCGAAGATGACTCACCAGCGTTGATCGCAGGAAATCAGCACCAATGAGGTTCATAATTGGTTCCTCCTTATCCCAAAGCTTATTCAAAATGAACGAGACAAAAAAGCAGGCAAAGGTTTGCTCGTAGAGAGCGGGCCCCAACCAAACACTGCCGTCGCTGGTGACACACATCCAAGTTCACCGAAAGATGAACTAGACAGTCTCATTGGCTTGTCCAATGTCAAGTTGGAAGTCTCACAGTTGATCGCATTTCTAGCCGCACAGAAGGAGCGGAGAAAGCTGGGGCTCAGCTCACAAGATCAAACACTTCATTTGGTATTCAGTGGAAATCCAGGCACTGGAAAAACCACCGTTGCGAGGCTCTTGGCTCGAATTTTACACGGCAGGCCATAAACGAATCAAAACATACTCCATCGTCAAAGAATTCATTGACTGGCTTGCGTCTTTACCAGCAGGCAGTAATGGATCACCTGACGGAACGGCCAACAACGTCGGCTCATGTGAAAATCAAACGCCGGGCCCAGCGTGCTAATTTTACGCCGCAGCGATGAACCGACTATCATGCGCATCACGATAATAAGTCTACGCGCCACGAAGCCCCATGTGACGCAGGTAAACAATTTCGTAACAGAAACCCGCAGCAAACGGCCGACACACACTCGTTATCTGGATGAAGTAGACGCCACCTTTTGCATGTGTAGAGGCAACAACCCTTCTCACTGGCCCCTTGCGAGTTGGCTTCGCAATGAATCGACGATTGAATCCGTCGTTGCACCTGACATGAACTCATGCCAAACGTTTCGTTCGCTTCCATCCAGCACTCTTCCATCGCCAGCAATTAATACGGATCTGTCATTGGCTGACACATAAAACGCCCCCGGATGCTCTTTCATTGCCAAACAAGACTCATGTTTTCTCATGAGCAGACCCAAGTATTCGTCGCCGGGGGAATTTGCGACGATCAAGTCACTGCCGGGATGACTCAGCACTAAGCGCGTCACAATATCAAAGAGCAGGATATAAGAACTGCCCCAGCGGTGGTGTCGGCAGGAATAATGAGATCGAGTTGGCGTTACCCGTATATCTAGATATTCGATCGCCAGTGACACAATCTCTGCAGTTGCCACTCCCCGCTTTAGCATCTCATGCGTCTTGAGGCCATGATCGCCTGGTTCTCCTGTCAACCAATTCTCCACGTTCCCGTACATGGTGAGCCTACCCAGCGGTTCACCGGCACGAGGTCGAGCCTCACACGCCAACTCGGTCAACTGCAGGCCGTAGTAACCCAGGCCTTCATGATTGATGACATGCGGCACTATCCCGTGAGACCTATAAAAACGTTTGCAGAACTCATTCGCAAGAAACCAGGCCAACCCAAACTCGTTGCCTTCTCGTGGATTTGCTCGCCATTGCTCAAACAGGGTATCAGTCGCCATTACCGTTTCTATTTTCCGAAAAGTATCCACTCGCAAATCTCACCAACTTCCGCACACCAAACGATGGCCCCGACACTGGGTACGCAGAATCAACAACGCGCCATTTTGTGTGTCCTGCGTGGGTGTTACCGATCACCGGAAACGCTTGATGCGACTATTAGTGTAACCCTTTCCACATCAGGCCTCCCAACGACGATTGCCACTTGCATTGCGCGTGCACAACCGATCTACGAATCGCCCTTGCGTCGGGTGATTCCGGTTTCACAACGCCTTGGGATCTTTCCAGAATGTCTGAGTTAAACTCCAAAGACTTCCGCAAAGTCCTCGAATGCTTCAGTCGCGGCATCCTCCGTCACATGTTCAGCGGGCGAATACTCACTTGGAATCTCTGTATCGTGAGGCGTCCCAAATGCGTCAGCAAACCGCCTTGGCCGGATTAAGGCATGATTCGTATCCGCCACCGCATGACCATACTCCTGCCGCAAGAGGTCTCGTAACGTCTATCGTGGGTCACCACAGATCAACTCGGTAAGACAAGCAACTGAAAATGCCGGAATCTCGATGTGCCTTGACTAACGATCCCACTGCCAACCATTCTCCTTCCCAAACCGCGGCGGGTCAACATCAGTCACAACGAGTCGCTCGTTCCAAACGCCCATCTGATCCAATTCCAATCTTAAATTGTCATCAGCCGATTGCAGGCACGTCATGGTGATCACTTTATGCTTCGCATTCCCCATCCCAGACAACTCCCAAAACACGAACCAGATCAGTCCAGGCACTTATCTTATCAATCAGCTTATCCACTCGGCGAAAGAGTCAGATCTTCCAGGCAAGGCTTCGCCACTATCTATTGTGCCCTACGCACGAGACGCTTTCGTCCATGCCAGACAGGGGAACATTTGGGCTTACGCCCCCTTTTGAACCATTTTCGCACTCCTTGGTGAGCAAGCTGTTGCACCGCATGAGCGCACAAATTTTCGGCTCTTTCTGCATACGCCCCTTGCGACCATCCCACTCAAAAGTCCATTCTTTGCTGACACTTTGTCTCTTACGCAACAATCGCCAATTACCCAGGATTGTTTTTTGCAGGGACAAGCGCACAACGGACCGCAAGAGTCGAAACGCTTCGATTTGTCATCCCTTACTCCGCCCCGTCAATACATAAATCAGGTCTCCGACCATGAATGCCTCCTCAAAGGAATTCTCCCTTAACCTTCAGCATACCTACGCCGAACAGCTACCGGGTTTCTTCGCCAACGTTGTGCCGGATCCGGTCCCCAAGCCGTCACTGCTGCACTTTAACACGCCACTCGCCAAGGAACTCGGGCTCGATTGTGAACAGCTAACCCCTGAGATCGTTCAACAAATCTTTTCAGGCAACACGTTGCCACACGATGCGCGGCCAATCGCCCAAGCGTATGCAGGTCACCAATTTGGCAATTTTGTTCCCCAATTGGGCGACGGACGCGCACTGTTGCTGGGCGAAGTTCTTAATCAGAGTGGTGAACGCCGTGATATTGCACTGAAAGGCTCGGGAACTACACCTTTTTCTCGGGGAGGCGACGGCAAAGCGGCCGTTGGACCTGTGCTGAGGGAATATCTGATCGGTGAAGCGATGCACGCCCTGGGTATTCCAACCACTCGCGCACTTGCTGCTGTCGCCACAGGTGAGTCTGTGATGCGCGACCGGCTACTTCCCGGCGCTGTCCTCACTCGAGTTGCCAACAGTCATATCCGCGTTGGAACATTCCAGTACTTTGCCGCTCGGGGACAAATTGAATCTGTCCGTAAACTGGCTGATTACGTTATCCAGCGTCACTACCCCGAAGTTTCAGAAACCCCTCAACGCTACTTGTCACTTCTGAAGGTGGTCGTCGAACGACAGGCCAGCCTGATCGCCCGTTGGATGTTGGTGGGCTTTATCCACGGTGTTATGAATACCGACAACATGGCCATATCAGGTGAAACAATCGACTATGGCCCGTGTGCTTTCATGGAAGCGTACGCCCCCAACACAGTATTCAGCTCCATTGACCATGCTGGTCGCTATGCATACGACAACCAACCATCGATCGGATT
>JAPOKD010000169.1 GCA_029977825.1 Planctomycetota bacterium
GATTTTCGTCGTGCCAAAGACGGTGTCGCTGCGACTGTTGATTCGGTCCAATATGACCCGAATCGTACCGCCAGGATCGCATTGTTGAAGTATGTGGATGGCGAGAAAAGTTACGTCGTTGCGCCTGCTGGCTTGAAGGCAGGTGATTCGGTTCAGAACGGACCTGATTCAGCACCGGTTGTAGGTAACTGTCTTCCGCTGAAGAACATTCCGCTTGGCACAACTGTGTGTTGCATCGAGTTGCGTGCTGGTCGAGGGGCTGTCTTGTGTCGCTCCGCTGGTACGTCCGCCACGCTGATGGCTCGTGAAGCAGACTGGGCACAGATTTCGCTGCCAAGCGGTGAAGTTCGTCGTGTTTCAAGTTCATGCCGGGCAACCATCGGTCAGGTTGGAAACAGTGATCATATGAACGTCCGGTTGGGGAAGGCGGGTAGAGCAAGATGGCTCGGTCGTCGTCCTCATGTCCGGGGAACAGCCATGAACCCGATCGACCATCCCCATGGTGGTGGTGAGGGGCGGACCAAGGGTGGTCGTCACCCAGTCAGTCCAACGGGCAAGAGTGCCAAGGGTGGTGCTACTCGCCAGAAACGTAAGCCAAGCAATAGTTCGATTGTTCGTCGCCGCAAGAGTAAGCGGTACGGGCAGTTGAAACTGCACAAGTAACCGATAATCACCTGGCGGTCTGACTGCCACAGGAACCCGTAACTGTCAATTGAAATCTCATGAGCCGAAGTAGCAAGAAAGGCCCATTCGTCGATCCCAAACTGTTTTTCAAAGTGCAAAAACAGGCGGAGGCGGGGCGCAGCGAGCCGATCAAGACGTGGGCCCGTGCCTGCACGATTGTTCCTGAGTTCGTGAATGTCACATTCATGGTTCATGACGGTCGCAAGCATGTGAAGGTCGCGGTCACCGAGGATATGGTAGGACACAAGTTGGGCGAGTTTGCTCCCACGCGGACATTCAAGGGTCACAGTGGAAAGGGCAAGAAGTAGTTTCTTGAAAACACAATGACAAGCTTTCACTCAAGACACAAAAACGCACGTATCAGCGCACAGAAAGTTCGCCCTTTGGCGGATCTGGTGCGTGGCATGTACGCCGACGAAGCTCTCGACGCGCTCAAGTACCAGCCGCAACGCGGTGCCCGAATGCTTGAGAAAGTCATCAAGAGTGCGGTTGGCAACGCTCAGCAGCCTGAGCAGAACAGCGGTCGCAGTCATCGGATCGAAGAGTTGGTGTTGACGGAGGTCTGCGTTGATGGCGGTCCGATGTTCAAACGCATTCGTCCCCGTGCCCGTGGCAGTGCTTTTACAATTAAAAAACGCAGTAGTCATATTCGCGTCGCGTTGACGCCCATTGATGAACTGTAATTCCGGTAACGATTCCACTTACTCATAATTGACTGAGTCCCAGATGGGTCAAAAAGTTAACCCTATCGCATTCCGAACCGGTGTCACCCGAGGGTGGTCGAGCCGATGGTACGCATCGAAACAGGATTTCGCGGATTTGCTGGTCGAAGACCGCAAGCTGCGGAACTTTATCATGAACCATCCGAAGAAGAGCCAGTACCGCAGTGCTGGTATCGACCGCATCGAGATCGAACGGACGCGTGACGAAGTACGCGTCATGATGTTCGTCGCTCGCCCCGGATTGATCATCGGAAAAAAAGGTCAGGAGATCGAAATTCTTCAGGCCGAACTGCAGAACCTGATCGGCCGACGAATCAACTTGAAGGTTGAGGAAGTAGGTCGTCCTGAATTGCAGGCTCAGCTGGTTGCTGAGGATATCGCACAACAGCTTGCCAAGAGGTCGAGTTTCCGGAGAACGATGAAACGTTCTCTGGAGCAGACCATGGACGCCGGTGCCAAAGGCATCAAAATCCAGATGGCAGGACGTTTAGGCGGTGCCGAGATGGCCCGTCGTGAAAAGCAGATTGCAGGCTCAATTCCATTGAGTACTCTGCAAGCAAAAATTGATTACGGATTCACCGAAGCGATGACGCCACAGGGGCACATCGGGATTCAGGTGTGGATAAACCAAGGTACTTACGGAGACGACACCGATGGCGCTGATGCCCAAGCGGGTCAAGCATCGAAAAAGCCAAAGAGGTCGCATAAAAGGTAGCGCGACGCGCGGCAACACCGTCGTCTTTGGTGACTATGGGATTCAGTCCCTGGAACCCGGTTGGGTCAAAGCCACGACGATCGAAGCCGGCCGTATCGCTGCTCAGCAATACGTCCGCGGCGAAGGAAAGCTTTACATTCGAATCTTCCCAGACAAATCAGTTTCCAGCACTCCGTTGGAGACCCGAATGGGTAAAGGTAAGGGTGAGCCGGACTTCTGGGCCGCGGTCGTGAAGCCGGGCACTATCCTTTACGAACTCGGAGGAGTCACGGAACAGCAGGCCAAGGTGTGCTTCGCACGTCTGGCAAGCAAGCTTCCCGTGAAAGTCCGTTTTGTGGAGCGTCGGTCCGCCTAGTGCGGGTGCCGCCCCAAGGGTCGGGATGCTCGCATCCCGGCTGCCGCAATCCTGTGGCTGAATGAATTTTCGGTTCGCAATAAAGACATACAGACATGAGTAGTAACACTGAACTTCGCGAAATGAGCGACGAGCAACTCGACGCGACCGCCAAAGAGGCGGCGCAGACGTTGTTCCGACTCCGTTTTCAATCTCAGTCAGAGAGATTGAATACACCCAGCGAAATTAGAAAGAACCGCCGCCTGATCGCCCGGATTAAAACGATCCAGACAGAGCGTCAGAAAGCGGCAAGCTAGTAACACCAATCATTACCTACAGTAGAACTCGGACCTGACTCCATGCCGAAACGTGTTGTTTCCGGAATCGTGACCAGCGACAAGATGAGCAAGACTCGTCGTGTCGAAATTAACCGCTTGGTCAAGCATCCGAAGTATAAGAAATACATTCGACGTCGCACCGTTTGTTATGCCCATGACGAGGCGAATGAGTCGGGTACCGGCGATCGTGTTGAAATCATCGAATCCGAGCCGCTGAGTAAACTCAAGCGTTGGCGTCTGGTACGGGTACTCGAAAAGAGTACCGAAGTTGATGTCGCCGCCTTGCGTGCCGCCCGTAAAGGCGCGACTCAGGCTGAGTCGGAAGCAATTGAAGCTGCACATGCAGGTGACGAGACTACTGAAGAGACAGCAGGTGAGTGAGGACCTTCGGGCCCAGTCACGACGGAAGTTAGCAAAAGCCTTTCAGGCAGTAAGATAAGAAAATGATCCAACAAGAATCCCGACTCGATGTGGCCGACAACACCGGCGCCCGACAGGTCATGTGTATCAAAGTGCTCGGCGGTAGCCGGCGGCGATTCGCAGGCTTGGGTGATGTGATTGTTTGCAGTGTCAAGAGTGTGATCCCTGGTAGTGATATCAAGAAGAAGTCGATTGTGCGTGCGGTGATTGTCCGGACGAAACAGCCGACGCGTCGCACTGACGGAAGTTACATCAAGTTCGACAGCAATGCGGTTGTGCTGATCGATAAAGACAAGACGCCTCGCGGTACACGCATCTTCGGTGCTGTTGCCCGTGAGTTGCGAGATCGCAGCTTCATGAAGATTGTCAGTCTGGCAAACGAGGTTGTTTGACCAGCACCGGGTGAAGTTTAGAGTTAGAAACCACATAGTTTGAAACGAAATTGAAGTCATGTATTTCCGTATTGATGACGAAGTCCAAGTGATTGCCGGAGCCGGTAAGGCTGCCAACGCCAGGGGCAAGATCCTCAAAATCGACCGAAAGAACAACAAGGTCGTCGTTGAGGGTGTTGCGAAGGTTTGGAAACACGTGCGTCGCAGTCAGAAAAACCCACAGGGTGGGCGACTGGAAAAGGAAATGCCAATCAGTGCCAGTAACGTCATGATTGTGGATCCCACGACTGGGAAACCCACCAAGATCGGCGTTCGGTATCTGGAAGATGGAAGCAAGGAGCGTTACGCCAAGGGCAGTGGTGCCAGCTTGGGGAAAATTGCTCCTGCTCGTGAAAGACACGCCAGCAAGTAGTCACCGGCGTTCCGGATGATGCAGCAAAATTGAAACACCGATCAACATAGAAAACAACTGTTAGAAACCGCGAACGCGGAACAGACAAATGGCAGAAACAAAACCAAGATTGCAAGTTCGCTACGAGACCGACGTCCGCAAGGCGTTAGTCGAGTTGCACGGATATGCCAATCCACATCAGATTCCATGTGTCGAAAAGATCACCTTGAACATGGGTGTCGGACAGGCGATTGGAGACAAGAAAGTCCTCGATCTTGCGTATGAGTGCATGACGGAGATTTCAGGTCAAAAACCTGTGATCACCAATGCTCGCAAATCGATTGCTAACTTCCGGCTTCGCGAAGGCATGCCCATCGGATGCATGGTTACTTTGCGACGTCAGCGAATGTACGAGTTTCTCGACCGATTGGTTTCGGTGGTGTTGCCTCGTGTTCGTGACTTCCGCGGCATCAGCCGCAAAGCATTTGATGGACGCGGTAATTACACGCTTGGTTTGACTGAGCAACTGGTGTTTCCGGAATTGAATCCGGATAAGTTCACTCGCCCCCAGGGTATGAACATTACCATTGTAACGACCGCCAATACGAACGATGAAGCTCGTGACCTGCTCGAGAAGCTTGGAATGCCTTTCAAGCAGGACAACAGTAAAAAGGGAGCGGCGTAAGGTAGCTTACGACGCGACAGAATCTTCCACTTTACAGCCAAGTAACTGAAAGTCACCCCGTGGCAAGCAAATCGAAGATAGCCAAGGCCAATCGAAAGCCAAAGTTTAGTAGCCGGAAGGAGAACCGCTGTAAATTCTGCGGGCGTCCTCGCTCGGTTTACCGCAAGTTCGGACTCTGCCGGATTTGTTTTCGCGAAAACGCGAATCTCGGGCTGATCCCGGGTGTTCGCAAGGCCAGCTGGTGAGAATCGAAAGAGTCGAAGGGGAGTAGACAACATTATGATGACCGACCCAATTGCCGACATGCTCACTCGCATCCGTAACGCGGTTCGCGTTGAGAAGCCATTTGTCGATATTCCATCCAGTCGTTTCAAACGCGGCATCGCCGATGTACTGAAACGTGAAGGTTTCATCTGGGACTGGAAGGAAGTGGATGAGGAGAATCCTACATCCACACTTAGATTAGAACTGAAATATGGGCCTAATGGCGAGCGAGTGATCCAATCGATCAAGCGTGTCAGTAAGCCCGGACGTCGCATGTACACTCGTGGAAAAGAGCTCAAGCCAGTGCTCGGTGGGCTGGGAATCAGCATCATCAGTAGCAGTCGAGGTGTGATCAGTGATCGCGAAGCTCGACGTGAAAACATTGGTGGCGAGGTGCTTTGCGAAGTCGCCTGATGCAGGTTCCAGCGAATGCTGATCTGTTCGCAAAACGCTGTATCCCAGATTTGCCAAGCAAAATACTTAGACTGAAATAAAAGCAACTGTTATGAGTCGCATTGGACAAAAACCCGTAGTGATCGAAGGTGGCGCGAAAGTCACTGTCACCGATCGCCTCATCAATGTCGAAGGGCCCAAGGGCACGCTCAAGTATGAGCATCGCCCCGAAGTTACCGTCAGTGTTGATAGTGATGCTAACACGGTCATCGTCAAACGCAGTGGTAATGACCGTTCGTCGCGTGAGTTCCATGGTCTGACCCGAGCCCTGATCGCGAACATGGTTGAGGGCGTGACAAAGGGGTATGAGAAGCGGTTGGAGATCGTTGGCGTTGGTTACATCGCAGCGATTCAAGGCGATGTACTGCAGTTACGGGTTGGCTACGCCAACGAATTGCACCAGAAAATTCCCAAGAGTCTGAATGTGACCTGTCCGGACCAGACGCACATCGTGGTCCAAGGTTGCGACAAGCAGCAAGTTGGCCAGTTCGCAGCTGAGGTTCGATCGCTCAGAAAGCCGGAGCCCTACAAGGGCAAGGGAATTCGCTATCAGGGTGAACAGGTTAAGATCAAGCCTGGTAAGTCAGCAACCAAATAAAACACGACCTAGAAAGACCGCCATTTTGACCACAGGGTTGGAATTGGCTCGAATGGTAATCAGATGGATAAGAACAAGAAACTACAGAAGAAACGACTCCGACGCCGACAGCATGTGCGAAACAAGCTGCGCGGTACCGCGGAACAACCTCGGATGTGTATCAACCGCACGTTGAAGCATTTCAGCTGTCAGGTGGTTGATGATCTCTCCGGGAAAACTCTGGTCAGTGCCAGTACGCGTGACAAAGCCGTTCGCTCGGATGTCAGTGTTGGAGGCAACTGCGATGCAGCTGCTGTGATCGGCAAAGCGATTGCAGAAAAGGCTTCGGCCGCCGGAATCAAGCGTGTTCGTCTCGATCGTGGGCATAACAAGTACCACGGACGCGTTCAGGCATTTGCTGAGGCAGCCCGCGAGGGTGGGCTCGAATTCTAATTTAACGAAACAATCAGATAGCACCTCCTGAAGAGGATTGAACCATTAGTAACGCACCACGAAAGCAACGGAACCAGGAAAAAGAGGGTGTCGGCGACGGCATGCTGGACCGTGTCGTCAAGATCAAACGCTGCGCCGCAGTGGTCAAAGGTGGTCGCCGATTCAGCTTTGCTGCCATGGTTGTCGTCGGTGATGGCAACGGCAAAGTTGGTTGGGGCTACGGGAAAGCGAATGAAGTTCCCCCAAGTGTTCAAAAAGCACAGAAGCAAGCGAGTCGCAGCTTGATTGATGTCCCGCTGGTTGAGGGAAGTATTCCTCATCAGGTGTGGGGGCAATACGGTGCCGCCAAAGTTGTGCTTCTACCGGCGGGTGCTGGTACGGGTATCATCGCCGGACAAGCCGTGCGTGCAGTTTGCGAAGCAACCGGCATCCACGATATTTTGACGAAGTCATACGGAACCAATAATCCAGTGACACTTGTCAAGGCAACAGTCGATGCGCTGTCCAAGTTGCGGACTGTCGAGCAGGTCGCCGCATTGCGGGGACTGGAAGTCGAAGAATTAACCGCTTAAGAGCGGGATCGGGCAGCACGGTGAATGACGTGCCACTGCCCAGCAAGAATCAAGATTGAATAAAGTCACAGAGATAAGGTTAGAACAGGTTTCACCATGAACCTCAACGATGTCCATCGCGGGATTCAGAAGAACCGCAAACGGAAGCGAATCGGCCGTGGCCCGGGTAGCGGGCACGGCAAGACGTCCGGCCGTGGCCACAAGGGTCATAAGAGTCGCAGCGGCTATAGTCGTAAGCCCAACTTCCAAGGTGGTGCGATGCCGATGTTCCGTCGCGTCCCCAAGCGTGGTTTCAACAACCGCTGGGCAGTGACGGTATTTGCTGTCAACGTTGGACGCATCAATGAGGCGTTTGACGATGGTGCGGAGGTAACTTTGGAGAGCCTTGCCGCGAAGGATCTGGCGAAGGGTAATTTCGACGAAGTAAAGATTCTCGGCGATGGCGAAATCACTAAAAAATTGACCGTTTGTGCTCACCGGTTCAGCAAGTCAGCGGAAGAAAAGATCACCGCTGCTGGTGGAACAATCACGAAGTTGGTTAGTAAGCGAACACCCGAAGAGCGTGTGAATGCTCTGAAGGAAGCCAAGAGCACGTCCTAGACGATGTTCACTGCACGCCAGCCCGGTTTTCGTTGCACTGAGGAAACTCCTCATGAGCGGAATCGGGCTTGTTTTGCGATGGTCTGGTGGTTTCAAGCGGCGTCAGGGGGAGGGCTTTCCTCTCGCTCTGTCGGGGCGAAACCGGTAGACTGCAACTCAGTCACTCGTTGACCAGTGGGGAAGGTCCAGTACTTTCTTCTGCAGTTGCGAGCGATGTTTAATTTCAATCAGACGAATCAACCTGCCTGTTGCCGAACAAGATCGCTACGGCACGAATCCAAGATGGACCTGACGCATGTTTGAAAAGCTGCGCATCATTTTCTCGATCCCTGAACTTAGTAAGAAAATCCTGCTAACTGTTGGTTTGCTGGCAGTTTATCGGATCGGTTTCCACATCCCTTTGCCAATGATCGCGACCGATCTGGCTGATGAAGGGGGGGCGGCATCTGAATTCTTCGAAAAAATTACGGTGTTTGCTGCCAGTGACCTCCGTCAGGCCACCATTTTCGGTCTGGGAATCATGCCCTATATCTCTGCCTCGATCATTTTCCAGTTGCTTGGCAGCGTCTACAAGCCGCTTGAGGAACTGAAGAAAGAGGGTGAGGCGGGCCGTAAGAAACTGAATGAATACACAAGGTATTTGACAGTTGCGATCTGTCTTGTGCAAAGTTACATGTACTTGAAGTTCATGTTGATGTCGGGAGGTGCCGCTGGTTACGGGAATATCGACATTGATTTCCTCAACGCCGACCAGACCGGTCTCTATTTTGGCTGGCAGATCGTTGCGGTGCTCGTGATGACGTGTGGCACTGTATTCCTGATGTGGCTCGGTGAACAAATCGATGAGTACGGAATCGGTAACGGGATCAGTTTGCTGATCATGGCAGGCATTCTGGCTCAAATGCCAAAGGCTTTGTACGAGTTGGTTCGGAACATGAAGACGGAACTGACCGGTTTGAGTCGAGGACAGATCGGAATCGAGACGCTTGTGCTGCTGATCGTGCTCTTTGTCGGGGTTGTTTTTGGCGTTGTCTTCATCACGCTTGGGCAACGCAAGATTCCAACGCAGTCCGCGAAATTCACTCGTGGTCGTCGGGTCTACGGTGGAACACGCCAATTCCTGCCGCTCCGCATTAACCAGGCTGGTGTCATGCCGATCATCTTCGCCAGTAGTCTATTGATGATTCCGGGCATGTTGTTGGGCGGTCTGGCCGGCTTGTTTGACAGCGGCGGATTCATGTTCAAGGCGTTGAACTACATGGGGCTGACGCTGAATGACCAGGCATCGTTCATTTTCAACCTGCTCTATGTCGTCTTGATTTTCTTCTTCTGTTACTTCTGGACAGCTATCACCTTCAATCCGAAGGAGATGTCGGACAACTTGCGGGACAGTGGGACATTTATCCCCGGGTATCGTCCAGGTAAGCGAACGACTGACTATCTTGAAAAAGTCATGGTGCGAATCACTTACGTGGGAGCAGCATTCCTTTCGATTGTCGCGATCGTGCCAACCATCGTTTACGGATCACTGGGAGTTCCTTACTCCATCGCCGGGTTCTATGGTGGAACTGGTTTGCTGATTGCTGTCAGTGTTGCTTTTGACTTGGTTCAGAAGATTGATAGTCACTTGGTGATGCGGAATTATCGTGGCTTGCTGGAAGGTGCTGGCGGC
>JAPOKD010000010.1 GCA_029977825.1 Planctomycetota bacterium
CGATCGAAGGATGAGATCGACGCCGATGAACGCAAGTTGCAAAAGGATGTAGATCGTCAGCCACATTAGAACACCGGATGTAAAACCGTAGCTGTGCATGCCGATTCCAAGTTCATTGGTACCAAACCAGCTCCACGCGGTGACAATGTTACCACCGATCGCCAAGGCAGCGAATCCTCGCCCACCGACCATACCATCCCAACGAGCATGCAGCATCAGGGCATTCCAAATCACGATCAGCAAAGCCCCATTCTCCTTCGGGTCCCAACCCCAGAAGCGGCCCCAACTGTCATCTGCCCAAAGGCCGCCCAGAACAGTGCCGACAAAGCTGAACAGGATTCCGAAACAAGTCGCTCCATAGATGCATCGGTACACATCCCGCAACTTTTTCACGTCAACACCTACCCAGCCTGCAATCAAGTATCCCGCTCCCAAAGTCCCGGCGACCAACGTAGCCACGTAACCCAGCGAAACGGTAATTACATGAGTGGCGAGCCAGAACTGGGTGTCGAGCACTGCCTGCAGGACAGGCATGGTGTCGCCGGTGTTCAGCCCATAAGCGACCAGAAGCGTAAGTGCTCCAGCTGCTGAAGCCAGCAGATTACCAACGCCGTAGCGGAATATTCTTTCCACAACCACACCGAACAGCACAGCGGCCCAACCAATGAAGACGGCTGAAGAATAGATATTGATCACCGGAGCTCGACCAGTAATCAGAATTCGGCATGAAATAGCGAGAGTGTGTACCACCAACGCTACGATCACCATACCCCAAACCGCCTGCCTCAGACGGGGAAAGTTAGCAGCGAAATAAACCAGACTCAGGACCAGTGTGACCAGATACAAGAACATCGCCACCCCTGTCGGCCACTTTGCCTGCATCCAACGTTCCAATGAGACCAGACGTGGCGAATAACCAGCAATGGGATAGGCCGAAAGCGCTTCCGCATTTCCATCCACTGCTCGGTTAAAAGCATCTGTATCCCCTTCACCGTAAGCAGTGATCATGTCCTCAAAACTCTCTTTTGCCCCCAAGCTGCCACCCTCGTATTTTTTCTCTTCCTTCTCCGAGTCCTCTTCACTCTTAGGCTTCACGTTCCCAGCAGCCTCTTCTCTCAGTGCGTTAACGTACCCGACGGCGTAAGCACTCCATTTAGGTTGATCAACTGTCTCCGAAACTACCTGTGCATCAGGAGGAATGATCGCAGCAGCAGGCATGGTTTCAAGCTGTTCCATTCTGGCGGCCAGCTCCCTCGCCGCAAACATGTTGCGTGTAGATTCATCGTAAGGTTGTCCGGGGAAGAACCTCTTGAACTCCTCCTCAGACATCACCCGGAACTGAGGAGTCTGGAAAGAAGCTGCAGCGAGCGTGTACTGGCGTGTACGCCGATCAAGCTCCAACAGCTTTCGCTCTTTAAAAGTCTGTTCGGCAGTTTCCTTGTCCCGAGCTTCATCCACGACCTGACTGACGCGTCCCCATTCATTCAGGATTTCATCGAGCGAATAAAGCTTACTCTTCCGCCTTGGAAGATCGAATTCACTCCGAACCTCTTCCGCGTCAATTCGAAACATCCGGAGGTCCCTAAGCTCCTCGGCGTCAGTAGCAACTTCCATCAACCACTGCATAGCAGAAAGTTTTTTACCGTCGACTCGATCTTTCAGTTCGGTTGGTGCACCCTCAAGCGGTATCGATTCTTTATTGCTAATTGCCTTGAGCGTCTGTCTCGCATAGGCATCCAGGGGCAGCACTCGACCTCCGAACTGAGCGGGAATTTTCCCAGCAGCATAAAAATCGAACTTCGCATTACGTTCCGCAGGTCGCATCTCATCCCGGAAAGCTGACGTCGGAATCAGCATTATTCCTGCCAGCAGTGCGAAACCAGCAAGACTCGCAAATACAGGCAACTTCGAAGGGGCATGTGCACTGACCTCTTCGCCCTTGAAAGTGTCCGACACCTGTTTCCTTGTCTCGCGTTCACGTCGCTTCAAAAAACGCGTCAATGTTCCAAAAAAGTGAGCCAACATCCCAAGTGCTGTAATGCTGCAAGCCAAGTAAGGAATCAGCCAACCTGAGTTTTGGACAACCTGAATACCGGTCATCTCCTTGCCGCTAGGCAACGGAGTGTAGCTGCTCTGATAAAAGGTCTCACCACGATATCGAAGGGGATTATTCATCCAAACCCTCTCGCGACGATCCTCGCCGGTCGCCTCATCGACGATACGAATGAATGAGGAATAATCCCTCGGCGTGTCCGTTCCGCTATAGTTGACTCGACGCACATCGACCAACTGTACCCAGTAAGGTTTAACTTCGCGGTGGAACTTTAGACCGATGTCGTACTCAGCATCACCAAGGGTAACTGTGTCATACCGGTCCTGACTCTTGCCATCTGCCAGCAGCATGACGCGATCTGAAAGCAGTTGGCTGACGAGATGCACACCGAGAGACTCTCCTGAATCTTTATCGATCAGATCGACGTAAGCTGAAGACAGGTTCAGTTCACTATCGGTACCACCGGACTTTCTGGCTCGAACAGCCTGTACCTCTCGTCCAAATCCTGCAGTTGCCAGGTTTTCGCCCTCCACTTCGCGAAGGTTTGAATTCTCAAAGAACTCCACAACGCGTACATCGACAGGCAACGCGTCATCGCTTATGACAGATCCGCTCTCCGCGGCAGCACGCAAACGGCTTCCCGGAATAGCAATAACTTCATCCTGGTCTGTACCTTTGGCGATCAAATCCAATTCAATAAGATCAAGATTAACCAGCGTGTTGGATGACTCACCTTCGATCAAACTCAACCGTTGCTCCAACTGGCGATCACCAAAGGCGAATTGCCCAAACATCAACAAGCCGACGCCGAGGTGCAACAATACATTTCCGCCCTGCTTACCGAAAACCAACAGGCAGCCGATAAGCAGAATGATGCCGGCTCCCAATCCCTTTGCCAATTGCCAAACAATCCGAAGTCCGGGGTCACCGATACGGAAATCTTCTGCAAGCGCGTAGACAACGAAGGCCCCGAGCAATCCCGCGAAACCAAAAGCGAGTGTCTTGACCGTCCTCTGTGAAACCTGGACACCGGCATAAATAAAACCGAAAATTATAATTGTCAGACTTGCAAGGACTGAGGCCCACAACGCTTCGTAGCTCATCGGGGGCGTCCCCTGAAGGCCTTCGCTACTATGGCCTGCCGCTACAACAACAAAAGCCAGGAGCGATCCTAGACCGATAAGCCCTATACCACCTAACAATTGGGCCCCTTTACCGCTGACTTTAAAACGCGTTGCTTTCGCGGCGACCAGGTTGATCATGAGCAGCATGCCGATCAACGCTCCTCCCGGGAAAGGAATACGTCCCGGAATCGGGCTGTCATGTGGGTAGAAGGCCTGCGGGAAAAGATCGTCAAAGTAGAGCTGCGTGAACCAACAGGTAAAGTATCGCTGCTTGACCTCGAACATGTTCATTTCATCCTGAGCAAGCGTGCCTACCAGAACGGTAACCAACGACAGTGCGAACAGAACAACAGTGAATTTCAATGAACCGATCGCAGCAAAGACACCAGGTACAGACAAGGAACCGGTTTGACTTTTTGGACCACGTGCGGAGTCTACGGTCGTCGACATAATTTCATCATGTTTCGAGTGCGAACGAATCGTTTACAAATTCAACTTCAGCGATTTCAAGAATGAGTCAATAGCATCAGCCTGACCTTCGACTGTTTCGGCAGCACCGAACATCTTGATAAACAAACTGGTTGTCCCATCTGAGCCCAACGGCACGATGGTCGCATCGATGGCCATTCTTGGGTCGGTGTCTTTCTCGCCCACTAGCACGAACCGTTTTCCCGGCTTTCCAGCAACGGTCACATTCAAAGCGTCTTTCAGGGCCTGATCAACAATTTCGTCTGGAACCTTGCCATCTCGGACCTGTCCCAACCAGCGGGCAACGTTACCTCTTAGATCACCACCCGCTGGAATGACTGTGATCTCAGCTGACTTGTCCTCTGGACCAACATTAAAGGCTGCCAACCGCATGCTGCTCATGCGCCCATTTCTCCAGCCTGCAGGGGCTTCGTAAGTGACTGCGTCAGCTTTGCCGTCAGCTCCGTCTTCCTGACTTGCCAATGGCGGGGTAGTTCCTGATCTTTTTGGATTGTCTTCAGCGATTTTGCCGCCACCACCAGACAAGTCGACCCACACTGAACCATCATCCGCATTTGCCACGCTGAGTGGCTCTGCACCAGCCCATTGCTCGGCAGAGGGCGGCATTCCCATCTGGCCTCGCCACCGGTTCACATTCATATCAACTTGATCGCTCCAAGGCTTATCCTGCTGACGAACAAGCTTGGAAACGCTGATATCCAACTTTCCCGCTGGTGTGGAAACATCCAAGGTTGCATGACGAAAGGGTCTTTCGCCACCCCGAGTCCATGTTGAAGGAAGATTATCCAGAACAGGCATTCCCTGCTCAAACTTCACACCTTCCACGAATCCTCGGAGAGTCTTCGCCAACGATGCCACAGCTGCCTTTGCACCTTTGACCTTGAAAAACCATACATCTGATCCTTTGGGAACCATTGCCGCCAACATTCGCTCATCGGCAGCGGACATGGCTGGGGAACTGGCTGCCTGTGACGGAGGGGCTCCGGACGGACTCGGCGGTGCAATTCGATTCGCGAAAGGTGGCGACATCGAATTGTTGGTTCCCGTTTCACCAACGAGATCAACCCAAACCGAATTCGGATCAGCAGATTTGACGGTTAGTGCTTCGCCACCAGCCCACTTCTGTTCAGACTTCGGCAATCCAAGTTGACCTCGCCAACGATTCACATTGTCCTGTACCTGTTCATCCCACGAGTCCTCTCGAAGTGGAAGCGATGAGACGCTGATGCCGAGTTGTTTGTCTGGAGTCTCAACATCCAACGTTGCGTACCTGAACGGTTTTTTCCCTCCCCGCCGCCATCCCGCGGGTAAGTCCTTGAGATTGGGAGAACCATCTTCAAACTCGATACCCTCAACAAAGCTTCGGAACTCTGAGCGAATCGAATCAACCGCGCCCTCGGGACCGGTAACCTTGAAAAACCAAATCTCCTGTCCCTTGGGCAACATTGCTGCCAACATACGATCCTGCCCCGGCACGAGCTTGGCAGGAAGCTTGGTAGGCACAGTATAAGTCACGACCGGATCAGGACGTTTGCAGCCTCCGAAGTTGGCCACGCAGCATGCCAACAGCATCAAACTCCAGTTTCTGCACGTGATCCGCATGTGACACATCCCGGATGGCCACTGAAACAGATTCGGGAAGCTTATGGTTGAGCCCAACATTTCTACCTACTCGTGCACGATCAAAACCGGCCAAACCTGACCTCTTTCCCGACGACGCCAGGAGAGCCCCCGAACCGCGTGCCTGAAGTGCTAAAGAACAGCACTTTTTTCAGCCAATCGGTGCCGTTGATCTGGTGGAAGACTCGACTGAGGAAGTCGATCACCCGATGGGACCGGTATGTTACCTATGCAGTACTATAAAGGGCAATCCACTATGGTTCGTACCCAACAAAGCATCGGGAGGCCGGAAACCATGCATAATCGCAGTATAGCGACAGTTCGACCCATTTGGAGCAGACTTTTCGGCTCCGGCAGACCTGAGACCTTCCTCCCAGCTCCAGCTCTCCACTAGGACCCCGGCTTGGTGTCCAACCACTTGGTCAGTGAATCCGTGAGCGAGCTTACGGGTGCGGCGGTTTCACTGTAGCTCCACATGTTCTGCATGAGGTCAGTCACCAACATGCCTCCGACGCTGAGAACTGCCAGCACCATACACAAAGATACGCACTGCATCAGTGTGAAGGGTATCTCAAACGCGTTGTAACCACCGCTGGCACCTCCGATTGCAGAAACAGCTGAAGCCCCATCAATGGAGATCGCCTCCTCTTCTTCCCCGATGCCAAGGACTTCAACAGCCTCGGCTTCGGCT
The DNA here is from genome assembly GCA_029977825.1 of Planctomycetota bacterium. Lineage (GTDB taxonomy): Bacteria > Planctomycetota > Planctomycetia > Pirellulales > Pirellulaceae > Rubripirellula. The sequence continues at coordinate 5,978 of JAPOKD010000010.1, forward strand.
CCGAAGGCATCAACACCTGGATCACCAAACTCAATCGGCTCACCGATCGCCTCAGATTCCTCTACCTCGATTACTTGCGAGCCACTTTCGAAATCCTCGTCCAGCATGACTCCGGATGGTGAAAGCTGAAAGTCTTCATCAGCTGCGAAGTCGACCATGGATCCACTCCCACCACCGCTGCTGCCACCCTCGGCGATTTCTCCTCCCAAATCGAGTGCTGAGATACTGCTGCCAGCAAGATCCAATGGTTCACTCTCAAGTGACAAACCACTGTCAGAGGGGCTCATCAAATTAATACCACTGTCACCTGCAACAGAAATATCACTACCGGCGCCACTGATCACCAAATCGTCGTCATCGTCTGCAATGACCAGTTCGTCATCCGCCAGTACATCTCCCAAACTGGACCCCAGGCCTGAGCCAAGCAGACTTCCGCTATCTCCAGAAATGACACCACTTCCAGACTTTTCTGCTCCCAATAAGTCAAGCTCGCTCAACACGTCGGCGCCATGTGACCCTTTCATGTCAGCCGGTTCATCCAAATCGCTCATAAGTTCAAGGCTACTGACGCCAGCCGAACTGGCTTGCGATCCAGCAGGATCAATATCGCTACCTAGAACATCCATGGCACTATCTTCCTCAGCACCGATCAGTTCTTCACCGCTGTCTTCATCGGGCTCACCGGAGGCAAAACTCAGGTCACTACCTGCCTGTAAGCTTAATTCGCTCTCCAGATCCAACATGCTGCCGCTACCCTCACCCGCATTCACCTCTGGGGCAAGAACATCAGGATGGGACTCGGAAATTTCTTTCAATTCCTCATCGGTGACCGGTCCTGTGCTTCCCGCGTTGGGCTCAATGGCCAAGTCGAGCTGAGCAGAATCGTGCATGATCGCTGGGTCGTTGAGTTGCAACTCAGCCGAGTCGATCTCGAGCAAGTCTTCTGAGAGGTCGAGATCGCTCTCTCCAGACACAACCTTGACCTCTGCGTCGTCCCCCTGAGAGGCAACAAGATTAACGTCACTTCCCGGTCCTGCGGCAACAGGATCAGATCCAAGCCCCAGACCACTGCCTCCGCCATCGAGCAGATCGCCAGCGGCGATTTCATCAGCGAGACGTTCAAGATCGTTTTCGGCGAATTTCCAACTCGCACCATCACGAAAACCACGCACATTGCCTTGGCTGCGCAAATCAACTAACTGATCAGCGGTGACTCCGAGCTTTTTGGCAGCTTCTTCTAACGACAGGTAGTTAGCCATTCGATCTTCGGCTCCGATAGATCCCGATTGCCCGGGATCGTCGATAAGTAGTTGTGGACACGGAAAAACAAACGTTTGGAATGTACGTCATGGTTCATCCGATGCAGCCCAACACCAACTACCATCACCGTCGATTGATCTCGCGAATCTCGTCGGGTAGAGGGGATGTAGCGTTGAGTTGCAATGAAAAATCAGCGTCAATTGGACGACTGCTGACAAGTCGGATCTTCCCCGACCTGTCAATATGATACACGGCCATCCAAGCTTTGCCGGTATGAACTAGCGTAATTGTCTGAGTTCCCGAACTGTCAGAATGGGAAAATCCGATCATGTCGCCCGAGGCACCCACCCTTGCCACCGTTTCGGCGAGCGTCAGGTCGGAAAATTCGGAATTTATCGGCAGTCCATCAATCTGAGGCGTCGGGTTTTGGCTCACCGCCACCGTCGCGATGCCAACTACCATCAAGAGCACCAATCCGGTGCGGATTATCCGGTTTCCTGCATCACTAGTCTCGACTTGGGTAGTTTCGACCATTTTGGCGTTCATCATCACAAATGCTCCAATTCCTGCAGAACACGGGCAATTTCAGCTCATTTGGGGACCTGAAAACGACTTTCGACGCCCGAAATCAATTTCAGGCCGATCGTACGAAGATGCCCGAATTCGCCGCAATATGAACTCAACTATGCTTCAATCAACGAAATATGCCCCGATGCTAGAACACGGCTCAACACCAACTTTCCCGTCGGCTCGTTTGGGAAGCAGGTGGTAATTTCTGACGATGGGATAAAGTTTCTGGGTCCTGACGGTCGATTCGATTGTGTGGGGGCGTTGCCCTCCCGCCGAAGGTCCCAACCCCGGCGATGGGTGCCGTGCAGCACCTTGGCCAACCTGCCTGGCCACTTGCCGCCCCGAAATAACACTCCCAACTGAGGTTGACCGTGGGAATCGACGTGAAACGTAAAGACTTTGAGCCCAACATCAGACCATCAGAAGACGCCATGGGCGTAGAATCCGCGGGGCCTCCCCAATCCCAAGCGTCCGGCAACGCTGCCCTGACGGCCCTCACTGGTACCGCCCTGAACGCCGGCTTCTACAGCTTGGTCTACGCTACAGCCTGGCAACCACTGCAGCGATACTTCCTAGGGCATCCCGTTGCGATTGCAGCGACAATCCTGTTCTGGTTTGCGGTCGCCGTCCTATTCACGAAATGGCTGGATGTGCTGACGCAGGTCAAGCAATTGAATGCAATTCGGGACGAAGACCTGCTGCCGCCAAAAGCCGAAGAATCACCAGCTGATCGCTGGCTGACCGACAACGATGCAGGCTTTGTCTCAAAACGATGGCTGCAGGAACTCCGTCGATTACCGTCTCAGACTCGTAGAAACCGGCTTGTATCCCGACTGGAGGAACTGCTCACTCGGCAATCCCAACGCGGAACTACAAAACATCTGGCAGACGATCTCAGAGAGCTTTCGGGACGTGATGCAGACGTTGCCCATGACTCATTGGGTCTGGTGAGAATCATCATCTGGGCCATCCCCATGCTTGGTTTTCTTGGAACCGTAATCGGCATTACGCAGACTTTGGGTGGGCTTGACTTTGCTAACGGCAGCGCCGCAGTCGAGAACCTCAAGAGCGGACTTTATGTTGCATTTGACACAACCGCCTTGGGCCTCGTGCTGTCGGTGGTCGCAATCTTTGTGCAATTTCCCATCGAGCGAGGCGAACAGCAATTGCTAGCTGATATCGATGCACGCGTTGGACATCTTGTCTCTGCCAGCCTTCCAAGTGATGAAACATCGGACAATCAAACAGCGTTGATCGCTGATTTGTGCCGGGGTGTGCAGGCTGCTGTTGCCGAATCGCTGGACAATCAGACGCGTCTCTGGGCGAAGACAATCGATGAAGCGCAGGAACACTGGCAAAAAGTTCAGGAAGATAATGCCAATAAAATCAGCGAAGCTCTCGAGAGAACGCTTCTACCTGCCTTGGATCAACACGCTGCAAGTATCGCCGGAGCATCGGAACAGGTTGGTTCGCAAATTGTCAGTGAATGCAATCGTTGGCACGACCTGATGACGACGAGTCATCAAGCATCTACGCATACGCATGAACAAATGTCTCGCCAACTGTTGAGCGACATCGAAGCTCAATTGTCACCTGCCCTGACTCAACACGCGGACGCCCTCAAGGCTGTGGCCGACAAATCATCCATTCATTTTGATGAGCAATGTCAGCATCAGGCTGGGGTACTGACACAGCACTCCGAACAACTAACGAATGTCCTGAACGCACTTTCCCGACAGTACGAGACCCTCGCGGAAACTCAGGGCAGCGCTAATGCCGTCACGATGCTGCAAAAATCCCTCGACTCGAATCTTCAAAGACTTGTTGCCACGAACGCATCGGTTGATCGAAGCGTGGCAGCGGCTGGAGGAGATGGTATGGCAGATGCAATGCGAATTCTGGCTCGCGCCGTAGATGTTCTGTCCAGTCGGATCTCAAAGCCGAGCCACTCTGCTGATCTTTCTTCGTCAAGGCAGGCAGCATGAGTCGGCGAGATCGCAAAGGGCTATCACCATCTTTGTTCCCTTTCCTGGCGGTACTCGTTTGCACCCTTGGAACATTAATTCTGCTTCTTGCTCTGGTTGCTCAAAACGCTACCAATGCGGCCGAACAGACAGCTCGCAAGCAGACGCCGAAGCCCCCGCAACAGGCGAGCAAAGGGCTTTCAGCCAGCGATGCTGATGCATTATTGGAAGAACAGTTTTTTCGGGTAAAGCAACTTGTTTCGTTTCGTGAAGAACAAACTGAGGAACTAGGCGAACGCCGTGATGCCCTGACCTACATCGAGGAACAACTGACAAATACACGCGAAAGACTGGATCAACTTAATGACGAAATGGCCCGCTTGAATGATGAAACCGCCGATACCGCTGAGGTTGATCAGCAAATGCTGATTACAGTCAAACAACAAGTGGACTCGGAAAAGAAAGCACTTGAGAAGCTGCGCAAGGAAACTGAAAACCAATCGCCTCGCATCGTTATTGTGCCGCACAAAGGCCCCAATGGCACGGACCGACGTCCCATTTACCTTGAATGCACCAGTGAAGGAGTGACGATTTTCCCCGAGGGAAATCAAATCAAGCTCATGGAACTCGAGAGGGCTGCTCATTCTTCGAACCCTCTGGATGCTGCCTTGCGCACCATCCGGCTTCACGCCTCGGGACAGTACAACGACGCTGCCCCACCCTACCCTCTGCTCGTTGTCCGGCCAGATGGAATTGAAACCTATGCTGCGGCCCGTAACGCAATGCAGGACTGGGACGATCAGTTTGGATATGAACTGGTGCCTGCTGGAATCGAACTCGCATACGCGCAACCAGATCCCATTCTGAAACAGAAAGTCGAGCTGGTAATCCGACAAGCAGCAGCACAACAACGCAATTTGTCTACTTATGCTGGAAGTAACGGAGGCGGTGGCAGGGGCTATCCACAAGGCGGCATTGCAAACATGCAAAAGAGCAATCAACGCCTGCCCATTTTGTCGGCCGCGTCCTTAGACCGTGAGGGGAGAGCCAACGGCTTCCGGTCTCAACCCGAACCGACCACCGCTGCAGGCAATCAAAATGTCCATCCGAACAGATCTGGCTACGGTAACTCCGGGTACCAAGCCCGTTCAAGTTATGCCAATCGTGCTTTTGCTGCCACACAGGGGCAAATAGATGCTGGTGATGAAGCCAGACAATGGGCAGCAAAAATTCAATCAGCAACGAATGAGATGGAGCGAGTTTCCAAGAGTGGCGAGTTCCGACAAGATTCCACCCCGTTGCTTCCCAGTCGCCCCACAACAGGAAGTGGCAACTTGGACGCGACATCACAAAAGAGCGGTGGACGCTTCGAGGAATCTACGGCAAACGTCGGTCAACAGAGCCAATTTGCCAAAACATCTAGTTCCCGTGATTCAGAACCTGGGAACAACTCATCTGCTGGTTCTGCGGAAAACTCAAATGGCAACAAAAACATCGCTACCAATCGGGAAGCACTGACTGACCAAGGCGATGGTGAAACAGACTCACAGTTCAGTCAGACCAGCCAAAATGGCCAAGGCGGGACCCAAATCTCGGGTGATCCAACCGATCAATCACGGCAAGCGGCCCGCTCAGAGCAGCAAGCAAATTCACAACCGACGCGCCCGATGGCGGATAGGAACAGCCAGCGGGTTCCATTGCAGCGGGATCGCAAGAATTGGGCGATACCAAGACGCATGGTTGGTATGCAGGGAAATGCTATCGTACGTGCCATCCGCGTTGAATGTCATCCCGACCACCTCGTGCTGCTCGCATCCGGGGCATCTGGTACCACTGAAGTGTTTGGATTCAACGGAGGGAATGTCAGCCTCAATCAAGCAACTTTACAATTGGCTGCGGCCGTTCAGGAACGAATTGAACGGTGGGGACCTGCATTACCTGGCGGACGATGGGCACCACAACTGCAAGTGATCATCAAGCCAGGGAGTGAGCGTCGATATCACGAATTGCAGGAAAGCTTTCGTGAAAGCGGTATTGAAGTGACTGGGAGACGTTCACAATGAGTCAGCACCGCAAGAAAAGAACAATTCTGGAAATGGGGCACGATGCTTTTCTTGACATCGTTGCCAACTTAGTGGGCATCTTGATCATTCTGGTCGTGATTCTGGGCGCACAATCTACTGCGGTGATTGAGGAGATGCAGGATCAGGTCGAGCAGGAGCATCAAGACGATTCAAAACTTGCCTCGGAAGAACAAATATCGGAATTAGCTGCCTATTCAATGAAAGCAGCAAGTGCTCAAGCCGATTCACATCGTCTGGAAAACAGCATTCGTGAATACGATGCAAAGATAAAACGGCGGCAACAACAGCGGGCATTGATGCTGGACCTGCTGGCTCAGGTAGAAAAAGCTTGGGCAGAAAAAAAGGATGACTTCGATGCACAGGCTGTCGCGAATGCTCAGCGATTGACCGAGTTGAAATCCGCACAGAAAGAATTGGAACAATTGGTTGGCACACGTCAGCATTTGGAGAATCAGCCAGCTCCCGTTGTCGCAGTCGATCATCTGCCCACACCTATGGCCAAAACCGTTTTCGGTGATGAAATCCACTTTCGCCTGAAGGAAAACCGGTTGTCCATTGTGCCAATCAAACAACTGCTCGAGGAAATCAAGCGGGATTTCGAGAGGATGGCGGCCGGTGCACGCAACGGTCAGACCGAAGCCGCCGTCGGCCCCATTCGCGGCTACGTAGCAAAATACCGCATGACCAAGGGCCGTGAGATGATTTCGCGTGGCGGACAACTCCAGATGGCAACTCGCATCCAATTGACTGGCATGACTGTCGAGCCTTTGCAAACACCACACGGTCAAGCACTTGAACGGGTCCTATCCAATAGCAGTGAACTCGACATTGAACTTGCAGGTCGTGATCCCAATGCGACAACCATTACCGTTTGGGTATATCCCAATAGCTTTGCCGCGTTCCGGAAACTCAAAGAGCACCTCTACGCGAGGGGCTTTGCGACTGCGGCTCGCCCCCTACCGCTAGGTCAGGAAATCACGGGTGGACCTCAGGGTTCAAGGTCTCGAGCTCAGTAAATCCCGCAGACTGCAACGTATGGACCGCACCGCAGCCGCGTTGTACCTGTAGCTGCGGGCTTTGGGACGCGGAGCTGCTTCGCTCTGCTGAAAAAGGAACCGAGGCAATGATTTCTGTCGCATGCAGGGCACTGTTACCGCTGGATCATCAACCGGACTTCCGAGCATCAAGCTTCAACCAGATTCGGCAAAACACTCACAAGACCAACAAGATTAAGCTTGGGATTTTTTTGTGATTTCCTGCTTTGCCCAAGCGCATGCCCCCAAGACACCAGCATCGTCGCCTAATTGCGCTGCGACCACAGTGAACCGATCCCGATAGACACTCATGACACTCTTTCGTGCGGTGTCACGGACCGTACCCACCATCAAATCTTCCATCGCTTCCACCAGACCACCACCAAGCACGATTCTATCAGGGGCCAAAAGGTGGACAATATTAACCACGGCTAAACCAACTGCAGTTGCTGCCTCCTCAACCAGATCCTGAATGACTGCGTCGCCATTGGCAATTGCATTGGCAAGAGCGCCACTTCGGATCTCGGCAAGATCAGTCCCAACTGTTTTCGCCAGATGAGGAGCATCTCCGCGATAAGCTGCCTTCGCTGCTTCTGCAGCGATGGTCAAGCGACTCCCTTCTGCCTCAACAGTTCCGGGCAATTTATACCCACTGGACCTGCTACTGCTACTGATCCTTGTATGCCCGACTTCCATGCAACTGACGCCAGCACCATGCAAGATACGTCCTTCGTAAACGCACCCACCCCCGACCCCAGTGCCAGGGAAAATCCCTACGACACAACGGGAATCCTGGGCCGCGCCGAAGCGATACTCCCCAAAGACCCCAGCATCCACATCATTGATAACCTTCACTGCACAGCCAAATTCTTTTTTCAGACTTTTGCCGATCTCGACATCATCCCAGCCCAAATTCGGGGTTGTCAAAATACAGCCAGTATCCAAATCGATTGGGCCGGGGCACCCAATCCCGATACCTGCAATGCGTTCAGAGTCAATTTCGCATTCATCGAGTAAGCGATGGATGGTGGTAATGATTCTCTGTACACCATTTTCAGCACCATCCCTCCCACGCGTCTTACGACGACGCCGACCAAGTATCTTCCAATCATCCTGGTACGCAACTGTTAGCATCTTGGTGCCACCAAGATCGAATCCAATCCAAACGTCTTTTTCCGTTGCAGTCATGAGTTGCGTTTACCTTCGAAAAAACCAGCGAACAGACAGATGATTTGTACCTGAGGTTTTTGATTCTTACCCGAGGTAGCTTCCCATCATTCCGGAAGATCCAACCATCTGCCGGCAAAGCAGACCGCATGAACCAGTCGCATTCAACCCGTCGAACCTGGCAGGTTTTGACCATGACTCCCAACGAGCCAAAATGCCTCCCACACGGTCCGACCACGTCACGAGCGATTCATTCTGGCCAAAAAACACCGGTTCCAGCCATTTTCGCCCTGCCGCACGCGATAAAACCAGTTACCAATCCAAAAAGAATGTGCTATGTACCTTCCCGTCGACCGGAAGTTTTTTTGTGGGGAGTGAAATAAGCCTCTATGGCAGCGCATCCCTTTACTCAGACGTTGGACAATGACTTCAGATTCCTCTCTCCCTGACGACGAAAATCTCGCCGCTGAAACAGCGGCTGAGGGGATCGCCCGTAGGCGGAGGGCCTTCGATGAGACAAAGGTCGGTTTGCGTTTTTTTTTACGTAAACGGCTACCTCAAGATGCTGATATCGAGGATTGTCTTCAAGTGGTTTTTATCAAACTCATGGAGAAAGGTGATTCAGTTGCTCCACACGCATTGAGATCGTGGTTGTATCGAGTTGCCTCAAATGAATCAGCGAGACTTTGGCGCAGTAAAGCCGCGACCGAAAGGATGTATCAAAAACACGGAGGAACGGGCATCCCTGTACTCGACCCCACCGCCGCAGCGATGCAAGCGGAATCAACCGAACAACTAAAAAAAGCCCTCAAAGAACTCCCTGAGTCCTGGCAACAAATTGTGTCATTGAGGATCTACGAAAACCTGACCTTTCAGCAGATTGCTGACCGACTTGGCATTCCGCTTGGGACTGCCCTGACGCGAATGCGACGAGCCTTGGAGCGTCTGAAAAACGATTTGAGCAAGTAACAACTGATGGATAATCCAAATTCAATTAGTAGCCAACATGAGCAGGATCACGTGGATTTGACGGAAAACTGCAAGAATGAATGCCTGCAATACCTGCTCAATGAATTAGCACCGGAGCAGGTTCGATTATTCGAGGAAAGACTTGGCAAGTCAGATCAGTTGGCTGTTGAACTGCAACGACAGGCTGAGATGATTGTCACGCTATCGGAAGCATCAACCCTGCCGAATGCACTCAACAAACCTACCCTCTCCGCCACGACACAAAATGCGATAATTCATCAACGGAGATTACTGGTGAAGGTTTTTGGTATCGCGATTGCTGTTTGTGTCGCTGGCTTTCTGTTTCGAACTTGGTGGTCATCAACGAGTCCACAACAAGAGACTGAGTCACCCAGTGACAGATTCGCCACTCGTGTCATGGATAATGAAGTCAGCACGACAATGGTGTCAGAGTCAACGCTGATTGCCAGAGCGTGGGCTGCGGCTCAAACCGCTGACCAGGCTTCAGAGAACGGTCTCCACACCTCACTCGCCGGAATAGGTACACAGGCCATCAACTCCCGCAACGATGACCACGACAATGAATTAGAATCAGAAGAGCAGGAGATGGCAGATGCTTCTGGTGACGCATTCTCCTGGATGTTCACAGCGACATTTGAAATTCATGAAATGGACACAAATGATGGCTAACTTCACACGAGAAACATTCCTGATTGGCCTCGGTCTTTGCATCGTAATTGCTGTTCCTACCTCGCTATACAGTCAAGATGCGAATAAAGAAAACGCAGCAAAACCGCAACGCTCAGACCAGCAGACGAAGAACCGCGAATTGACTCCCGGGAGTGAGCAACTGGCTCTTCAATTGACACGTGAGCATCTGCCGCAACTGACACCTCTTTTGCAGCAACTGAAGATCGATCAACCACGTCAGTATGATCGGGCCGTTGCGGATCTGGCCCGAACAGCCAAAAAACTCAGCATTGCTCAAAAACGTGACAAGCAACTGTATCAAGTAGAACTGGAACTTCTAAAGGCTGACACGGAAGCCAATCTCATCGCAGCGAAACTCAAAGTACGTGATAAACGGCAGGACAGAGACAAACTCCGTGATGCAGTCATTCGCTTACATGCTGCAAAACAGAAGAAAATGCAGTATGAGGTTGAACTGTTGCAAAAGCGACTCGCACGTGATCAGGCCTTGCTTACGACAGCAGAACAAAACCTTTCAGCCTTCAAGGAAGATTCAAGCAACACCGTGGATGCGGTCTACCTAACCTTGCTTCGCAAAGCAGAGCGAACACCCAGTGCCAACAAGCCGCAAACGACGACTGACCTGAAAACTAAAAGACGCAAAGCCAATACCACTTCACCTGAACAGTGAACCTCGCCTGCCCTACCCTTTCCCACCAGATCCTTTAAAGACCAAGCCAATGATCCTTCTCTGCCAGAAACATCTGCCGGTTGGACTCCTGTCCCTGATCTGCATGTGCATGATCACCACTGATACCGCGATCAGGCCAGTCTCTGCTGAGCCAGCAAAAGTCACTGCCCGCGCGGGAGACAGCTCGAGCAAAGCGGCCGAGATATTGAATCCACTCAGTGAGAGGTTCGCGAAAACAGATACGACAGAGGTCCCCGACTTTCAGAAGCACGTGATTCCACTTTTAAGTCGTCTTGGTTGCAATGGAAGGGCCTGCCATGGCTCGTTTCAAGGTCGCGGTGGTTTTCAGCTCTCACTGTTTGGCTATGACTTCAAAACAGACCATGAGGCGTTGTTGGATGATGCAACAGGACGTGTCGATGTCGACGATGTAGCCGAAAGCCTGATTCTATCCAAACCGAGCGATGCAGAGATGCATGAGGGAGGCAAACGTTTTGACAAAGGCACCTGGCAGCACCATGTACTGAAACGTTGGATCGAAGCCGGGGCATCCTATGATTCAAAAGGTATCCGTGAGTTAGAGCGAGTTGACGTCAGTCCTGCTGAAATCGTATTTAACGACGAGAATGAAATTGTGAATCTGACAGCCGTCGCACATTGGAAGGATGGTACTTCTGAGGACGTGACTGAAATATGTCGTTTCAGTTCCAACAATGATGCGATCGCTGACATCGACGAGACAGGACGAATCAAGTCCGGTGAACGGGGTGATACTCATGTTGTTGTTTACTATGACAAGGCGGTAATCCCCGTGCCTGTCCTCAGGCCGGTTGGGATTTCGACCAGCTCAAAAGCAGCCAAACCAAAGCACCCCATTGATCGGCTGGTGCAGGAAAAGCTGGACAAGCTGGGAATCGCTGCTTCGGGCGTTTGTACGGATTCTGAATTCATACGGAGAGCCTCTCTGGATATCTCGGGAATACTTCCGGATGCCAACGCAGTACGGGAATTCCTGGCTGATGACTCACCGCTTAAGCGTGAACAACTTATCGAGCGTTTACTTGATTCTCCCGGGTACGCAGCATGGTGGGCAACCCGGTTTTCTGATTGGACCGGTAACAGTGATGAGCAGCTTACGAATGTTTTTCCAATCCGAAACGTGGCAACCCGACTCTGGTACGAGTGGCTGCGTGCCCGCCTCGCCAAAAACATGCCGTATGACCAAATCGTTGAAGGCATCGTCATGGCTGACAATCGTCAACCCAAAGAAGACTATGTGACGTACTGTGAAGAGATGACACAAGCTTGCAAGCCGGGTAACGAAGGTTTGTTCGCCAAGCGTGATGGATTACCAATGTTTTGGGGTCGTCGCAATTTCCAGAAACCCGAAGAGCGTGCGATTGGATTTGCCTACACATTTCTGGGTGTTCGCATTGAATGCGCACAATGCCACAAACATCCGTTCGATCGATGGTCGAAAAACGATTTTGAGCGGTTTTCACAATTGTTCACGCCAATTCGCTACAGCGGCACCGTGGTTGCCAAAGATGCAAAGCAGGACCGCCAGCAACTGCTGGATGCCTTGACTGACGGCAAGAAACTGAGAGGTGGTGATCTGCGTCGGGCGGTACAAAAAGGTGCTCAACAAGGCAAGACTGTGCCATTCGGAGAGTTGGTGTTTGATGACGCTGCGATACAAAGACTGCGTAAGGCACAGTCCCTGGCAAAACGTAAAACGGGAAAAACAAAACCCATCACAATTCCATCGGGAAAAATCCTCGGTGAAAAAGCAAAGGTGACCTTGGACAAAGATCCTCGCGATGCATTGATGGCATGGTTACGGTCCGCTGATAACCCCTATTTCGCCAAGGCAATCGTAAACCGTGTCTGGAGCAACTATTTCGGTGATGGCATCGTCAGCCCCACTGACGACATGAACCTCGCCAACCCGCCCGTCAACGAACCCTTGATGAATTATCTTGCCGAAGAGTTCATCAAACACGACTTTGATCTCAAGTGGTTGCATCATGAAATCGTAACCAGTGAAACGTATCAGCGTTCTGCCGACACCAATCCCACCAATGCAATGGACCGGACGAATTTTTCTCATCATGTGCCAAGGCGACTACCTGCTGAAGTCGTATACGATGCGGTTATCCTGGCCACTGGTTCGGATAGTGCAGCAGAGAAAATGCGAACAGACGTGCATGAAATGGCAATCGCCGAAGGTAAACCCAAGCGTCGAAATCAGCAGGATTTCGCACTGGAGGTTTTCGGCCAATCGATACGCGAATCCAACTGCGACTGTGATCGCAGCAACGCTCCGAGCCTGCTTCAATCCATCTACCTGCGTAACGATGCAGACATGCACAAACGCCTCAGCGACAAGAACGGTTGGGTAGCACAAGCGTGTTCCGAACTTGGCGTCGAAGGGCCACGCAGCAGTTCTGATCCTCGTGCAGCAATGATACAAAACCGTGCAGAGGGCTATCGCAAACAGTTTCTTACAAGGATCGCCCAGTACCGGAAATTGCCCCCAGAGAGACAGACAAGATCAAGGTCACTGCTTCAACGGGATCACAAACGGTTAGTTGCGAAACTGAAGCCCTACGATTTTGAGGTGCCAAAACTTTCGGTACTCCTGAAGGACGAGGACGCATGGCCAGAACTCAACGCACCCACATCGCTCAAGAGTCCCACCAAGACGCTGGAAAACCTTATCGAGGAAGCCTATCTGCGGACTCTCAGTCGCTATCCAGACGCTGAAGAAACTGAAATATCAATGGCATTCATCCAAGATTCGCAGACGCCTGCTGATGGGGTTCAATCGCTGCTTTGGGCACTTGTTAATACCAAAGAATTCATCCTGAGTCATTGAACTGGTTTTCCTGACCACGCAGAGCTAGCGATATAAAGCTGCCACGCCTCTTCCGAGTAACATCCAAATCCACTTCTAATTAACTGACGAATAACGAGTCATTTCCATGAAACTACATCGCACATGTGACGGAATGCAACGCCGGGATATGCTGAAGGCCGGAGTGTTGTCCATCGGTGGATTGACCTTAGGCAACTACATGCAAATGGCGGGTGCCGGGCAAATTCAGGCTGGCCGTGCGGACCGAGCAATCTTCATCGAATTGCCCGGTGGACCATCGCATTTGGATACCTTCGATATGAAACCTGATGCGGCCAGTGAGTTCCGAGGCAGTTTCAATCCGATCGCCACCAATGTGCCAGGAATTCAAATATCAGAGCACCTGCCGAAATTAGCTTCAGTTGCTGACAAATTTGCAATTCTACGCGGGGTAAGCCATACCTTGGCTGCTCACCGCCTCGGACGCGAGTACGTGAACACCGGCAGCAAGCCAATTCCGGCGTTGGAGTATCCCGGTTACGGCTCGGTTCTTGCCAAGGAACAGCCAAGTGAAAATGACATTCCAAGTCTTGTGGCTGTTCCCAAAGCAGGGCAAGGCGCTGGCTTCCTTGGAATCCGCTATGCGGCACTTGAGACGAATTCATCACCCAACTACGGCGAACCCTTTTCGGTGCGAGGGATATCGTTAGGTGGCGGGATCGGCATTGACGAAGTCCAACGACGCCAAGGCCTGCTGAAAAAACTGGATCGCAGGTTCGCAGAGCTGGAAAAGAACGATCAATTGCTCGAGGGTCTGGACAAATTCGGTGATCAGGCCTATTCGATGATTACTTCAGCACGTGCACGACAGGCCTTTGATATCAGCAAAGAACCCGAGAGTTTTTCCAAGCAATTTGGCGAAGAGTCTTTTGGTCAAAGCTGTATGCTCGCTCTCCGTTTGGTGGAATCAGGTGTCCGACTCGTCAGTGTTCAACTTGGCGGTTGGGATACTCATACTGATAACTTCAGTAAGCTGAAGAACACCAATCTTCCCCGACTGGATGCTGGTCTCAGCGGCTTACTGACAGGCCTGGAACAAAGAGGACTTTTGGAAACAACTGCGGTATTTGTAACAGGTGAGTTTGGACGAACGCCCAAAATCAATTCACGCTCGGCTGAAGGTGGACGAGATCACTACCCACGTTGCATGTTCATGTTGATGGCTGGTGGTGCTGTCAGAGGAGGCCAAGTTATCGGCGAGAGCGATGATCATGCCGCAGGCCCTCGACATGAGGGGATATCGCCTGATGACGTCGCGGCCAGTTTCTATCACAACCTTGGAATTGACCCTGCGATGGAATACGACACCAGCACTGGAAGACCCATCACGCTGGTACGAGACGGTGGAATCATTGACGAGCTATTCTCGTAACAAGCCTCTACCCGAGTCCTCAAACAACAGCAGCCGTCAGTGGCTTGTGGCACTGGCGGCTGTTCTTATAGGCATCTCTTGATTCTGCAAAATTCTGATTCGGCTTGCCTGAAAGCCAATGACTCATCCTACTCAGGAGTCCTTCTCTGATTCTCGTGCCACTTACAGCTGAAATGTAGTGATCAAATAGAGAAGGGCCATGGTGAAGCCCTCCCTGCCTCACCATGGCCCATCAATGCTGGAACGATGGCACCGATCGTTCCACCCTCCCAATCCATGGTATGAGTGTCATCGGCATATACGGCGAGGCGGCTGAACCAGAACTGGCCCAGCACGGAAGTTTTTTTGAAACTGCTAAAAAGTGCTGTCAGTCTTACAGTCTAGTATCATTTTTGCCCATCACAGCTTTCGCAACCGGAATTCCCGCGTTTGAAGCAGTCACACTCACCGTGGATGTGGGCATGATGTGAGCCACAGTCATAGCGATATCCATCCCACACGTTTGTGTAGCAGGGATTGCCCCGGAAATACTGCAAAAACGTAGACGTGGGCAGATTGGGCGAAACTCGGGGCATACAGACAATCCCTCTCTCATACCCGTAAGGCTCACAGGCGGAGTTGTGATGGCGATGTCCCACCGATTTGGTCTCCACTGGCTGAATTGAGACCACGCTGGGCAAGTCTGCGTCAGCCGCCTTCAAAAGGTCTATTTCCATTAGTGGAACAGTCACTGGCACAGGCTCCGCTAACATAGCCTTAGGTTCCGGTTCCGGCGGCAACTGCAAGCCGGGTCCCGCCGCAACAAGCTCCGAGAAAGCTGGCAAGGCAGCAATGCTGCTAGAAGGCTTTGACGCCTCGATCACAGGTTTCTCGATCGCAGGTTTTTCCATCGCAGGTGCCGCAACTGGCTGTGACGCCGGTTTTGTTCTCTCTGACAACGAATCGGCTTTATCATCGACGATTGCGTCCCCAAAACTGAGGTCGGCCAAGAGGCGCTTGATCTCATCATTGGCAGTGGCACTCGAGACGAGAGTTGCCAGAATCAAAACTGAGAGAGCTTGCATACGCATAGTAAGACCGTCCGTGTCTGGAGAAATGTAAAATTTCAGGGTTCGCTGAATTCCATTCGTAATTCAACCTCACCATGGCATGAAGCCTCTGGTCAAAGCACTGATTTGGTGATTGAATCACAGTTTTTTCCCTGTCAGGAGAAAATCACTGTCCGGCTGCCACTGCGTGTCGCTCAGCCATCACTAAAACGAACCAATGAAAGATTGCCGCGCATGCAAGTGGTTGCAAGCGAAACCATTAGAAAGAAACACAAACTGATGAGCGGACGAACGACTCATCCTTGTGAATCGCCAACTCGACCTACGCGGTAATTCAGTTAGGCCTTACCTAACCCGTATTTCTCTCACTGCCAATTGCGTTTTCGAGAATGCAGGTCATCTAGGAGCAGATGCTCAAAAGTTCATTTCTGATCTCTGCACGTCGTTCCGAGTTGGTGAGCTTTGAACCATCCGGTTCAGACACGTAAAACACATCGGCTACCTGGTCGAGGTGTGTATCGATCTTGGCAAAGTGGAGTACGACATTCATTTTCGCCAGTGTTGCCGCAATTCGATACAGGAGACCCACCTCGTCATAGGCAAAGAAAGAAAGAATTGTATATCGCTCAACCGTGTCATTATCAAAGACGACTTTGGTTGGGAGGACATTGACACTTTCTCCCTCGCGCGGATTCTGGGAATCCCACTTGCGTCTATGAGCGGGAAGTGGCTCACCCGGTGAATCCAGGAGATGACAAACGCGATCGCAAATCGTTTCGTGACGTGCCTCGACTTGCTGTTCGGCAGGAGCCTCAAGATCGGTCACCCAATAATTGTCCCATGCCAGATCGCCCACCATTTCGATCTGGGCACGCAATATCGTCAAACCACTGGTACTCAGCACACCTGTCGCACGCGCGAATGTTCCGATGGAATGTTCATCCTCTCGTCGAATGACCGTATAACGAGTGGCATTGAATCGCTCGTCATAACTGCTCGTGCATAGGGCTCCATCCCCAAGACTGCGAACGACCAGTTCTATCTGCTTGGCAAGATGATCGGAATCGGCGCGGCTAAGCAATGACAATGGCATCCGATCAAGCAGTTTGAAACATTGCTCGTAGGAGTTCAGTTGCTGTAACTGCTCGCGCACTTCAGAGCGTTTCAATTCTATTTCGGGATCATCAGGACTACCGGGTAAGCTTCCCGAATCAAAGTATCGACGTGTCCGCTTGTAAAGGTCTTCGATCAGATTGACCTTCCAGTCAGTTGCCACGCCTGGCCCTACAGCCACAAGATCGGCATAAGAATGGACAACCAAGAGTTCCAAACGGCGAATCGAACCTACTTCCGCCGCGAATGCGAGGACAATTTGCGGATCACTAAGATCATGTCGGAAGGCGACAACATTGACGGCCAGGTGCTTTAGCACCAGCCACTCAAGCGTTTCGGCCGTCACAGGATCAAGATTCAACCGTTTAGCTGTTTCCTTTGCAATCCTTGCCCCGACGATGGAATGATCCTCTTCATAACCCTTTCCAATATCGTGAATGAGAAGTGCCAAGTGCAGCAGACGCTTATCAGCAAGTCGGCGATACCTCCGCCCCATCCCACCCTCAGCATTCTGTAACTCCGTAGCAGCCTCGACGGCCCGGAAACTATGGGCATCTACCGTGTACTTGTGATACGCATTGAACTGAAGAAGCCCCCGCATGTGCTTAAATTCAGGTATCAGTTGCTCAATGACTCTCAATTCATGCAACCGTCGAAGAAGTGGGGCAAGACGCCCGGGGCGACTGAGCAGGGAAAGGAATGCATCAATCGTTTCCGCATCAGGCGGTCTGGAGACACGATCCTGCATTGCCTGTCGAATCGCCTGCCAGGTTTGGTGAGTGATTCGCCGGCAATGTTGATTGGCCAGACTCATCAACCGCAAAATATCAGGCAGACTGGAAGCAAATTGTTCGAGGTGATCTTTGGGTACCCAAATATGAGTTGGTCCCATGCGGATGTGCTCAGCCACTTCTCTTGACAACACGGATTCAACGGCGCGGTGAATCAGCGGGCGGCTTTGTGCATCATCAACAAAATAAGCAGCGGCGTATCGAACATTACGGGTGTTGTCAAAATAATCCTGCATGAATTGCTCAACCGGCAAAATGCCTTCACTACCCTCGTACCCCCATTCTTCAGCAATCTCCAACTGCGTCCCACGATCAAGCACATCAAGGGTCTTACCCTCACGAAAATGCAACTCATGGCGCAGTCGCAGCATGAATGCATAGGCTTTCCTTAGATAGCGATAATCTTCTTCTGGCAAAGCCCCCAGTTTGACGAGCCTTTCCAAATCAGTCTCACCATAGCGTGCAAAGCCAATCCAGCGGATGAGTTGAATATCGCGCAACGCACCTCGCGATCGCTTGACATTTGGCCTCAAGAGATACGCCGTGTCTCCCCACTTGCCGCGTTCTTCGCGACGAGCGGCAACCACTTTCTTGACAATCTCGGAACTGCGTCGCATTGCACCATGCCGGAACGCATAAAAATACTTGCTGTACAGTCGCAGACTGCCTGCAAGTAAGCGTGACTCGGAAAGCGAGGAATAAATTACAGGATCCTCCCAGGCCATTCGGCATGCTTCGTTGGCAGTGCGAAATGAAAAACCCGGATCAATTCCCGAATCACCGATATCCTTTTGCAGATTTCCCGCAATCTTGATGGCCAAACTCTCGGCTTTTGGCGTGGTCAGGAGCATCAGATCTGCATCACTGAACGGAGCTAAATCACGTCTCCCAAATCCGCCATGAGCGATCAAAGAGAGTCCAGTGAGGCGTTCATCCGTGGCGTGTTCACGGATCGCTTCATGCCAGATATCGAGAACAACATCGTCATAGAGATCGGCGAGCAGGGTCGACACCTGCATGCCAGGAGTGCCCGAGCGGTGCTGTTCGAGGGCTTTCCTGCGTCCCTCTTCAAGTGCCGCACGACAGCGTAAGACGATCGGTCTCATCGACATGGGAAGCTACTCAGAGCGTGCGCAGAGACTGGCAATTTTGCCCCCACCAGGACAAAGCACTACCTGTGATTGAAAACATTCCGTTGAGTCATCGCAGTGTTCACAGTTCGCTCTACAAAACTGGTCATTGGGCAACTGGAAGCTCAGTTTCATGAACTCACTTGGTAACCCAAAACCGTTTTGCCATTACAGAGCGTCTTCACCGCGTTCACCGGTACGAATTCGAATCGAATCCTGCAGATCGGTTACAAAAATCTTACCGTCTCCAATTTGGCCCGTTTGAGCTGTTTGCAGCACGGTATCGACGACCATTTGCAAATTATCATCCGTACAAATGACTTCGATTTTGACTTTGGGAACAAAGTCGATGGCGTATTCGGTGCCCCGGTAAATCTCCGTGTGGCCTTTTTGACGGCCGAAGCCCCGAACTTCGCTCACCGTCATCCCATGAATGCCCTGATCTGTGAGGGCATTTTTCACATCTTCCAGTTTGAAGTGACGAACAATGGCTTCGACTTTTTTCACGATTTTTACCTCACAACGGGCAAAGGTTGCTTCTTCTTGAACGGCTCATTGTACACCCCACCGGCCAACGAACCAGACGGGCAAAACGACGAACAGGAGCTTCAAAGCCAGAAATCCGCAGAAGAATCCGCGGGGATCGTCGATCTCTGGTTGCAGCACGGGCGGAACCACAAAAATTGGATTTTCACCCACAAATGAGCACATCCGCAGCCTAGGAACGCTGGGACAGACCCTCGGGCTTTACCCACTGCACATCTTCCACACCCCGCAATTGATTCACAGAACGCGTGAGCACGAAAAGTAAGTCACTGAGACGATTCAAATAGATGATCAACTCCTCGGAAATACTCGTTTCGTGCCTGCGAACCAGCGTGACCACCCGCCTCTCGGCTCGGCGACAAATGGCTCTGGCAAGGTGCAAATGGGTAGCACCCGCGTCTCCAGCTGGCAGAATAAATTGCTGCAGCGGCTCCAAACCACCCTCGTGCTCATCAATCCACTGCTCCAGCTGACTAATGTGAGCACTCGAGATGATCCTCATGCTGTGATCATCGGGCTCGGGGGTCGCCAATTCGGCCCCAATGGCGAACAGTGCATGCTGGATCTTTTCCAGTTGTGAATCGACGACATCCCCTAAATCCGCCGATCTGGCGGTTCCAATTGCAGCATTCAACTCATCGACCGTGCCATATGCTTCGATTCGATCATCATCTTTGGCCACTCTTGGCCCACCAAATAGACCTGTACTGCCAGTATCGCCGGTTCGTGTATAAATCTTCATAGATGACTCATCAGGTAAGACACACTTCAGCAACGGTTGGCTGAAGATCTCGTAAGATAGTCTTTTGTAGGGCACTCCTGATAAACGACAAGGCATGAAAATCTCTTACGGACAAAGAGTTACCGCGGCGGGTATTTTATTGATGACCGGATCGGCAGATTCGGTGGAGTTTCTGCTCATGCGTCACCCAACCCGCTGGGACCTTCCGAAAGGTCATTGCGATGAAGGAGAATCGTTTCTGGAAACGGC
>JAPOKD010000361.1 GCA_029977825.1 Planctomycetota bacterium
AGATAAAAGGGGAAACTCGCCGCTCATCCTACTACATTTCGCGACATTCATCTGTCCATGTGAAACGCAAAAGCAGAACTCATCAACATCGGTCAGCCCTGCCGCTACTACGCACACCAGCCCCCAGCAGTGAGCCCCGTGTCCACGCCTCACTCGTCAGAAATCCCTCGCAGACTCATGGGCATGCGGTACCGAACCCATGCAGGAAGAACCAATCTCGCTATCTCCGGCCGCCCGATCGCCGCCTTGATCCGGTTCGAAAACAGCTTGTTATCCGGGGTGACTTGAAAGAAATCATTCCAGGGAATGAAGAGGGGAGGGTGGCAAAAACGGAATGGAAATGCGATGGAAATATGCAAGCCATCCTCAGTACAGCAGAAAGACAATACCGAAGGATAATTTACCGGCCCAACGCGAGCTGTTCGCATCAATGCTCGCTCGCCGGTTACTCCACGGGTTGAACGATAGTCAGCTGCAAGTCGACTCCAGCCACTGACACTTGCCATGATCCAACACAACAGAGCAGCAGTAAGCGGTAGCAAGAGAAGATAATAAAGCGAACCTTCGTGCATGGTGAACATACCATCCGATACTTCTGTGCGTTACGACTTCTGTGCGTTACGGACTTCAGTTATTTGCGGACTTCCATGGAGTTACGGAGCATCCGTCACGTGTGCAATCTACCCGGAGTTGCGAGCGACAACGAAGCACGCAGCAATTAGCAGAGCGATGAAAGCCAGTGACCAGTTCCACTAAGTCTCGAACTTGGTAAAGATCATTTTTCCGGCGTTGGTTTGAAGAGTGCTGGTGACTCGAACCTCGAGTTCGTCACCGATTCGATCCCGAGCACCTTCGATTACTACCATCGTACCGTCGTCGAGGTAACCGACCCCTTGTTCTGGACCTTCACCAGCCTTGATCACTTTCAGCTTGAAAATCTCATCTGGAAGAAAGACCGGGCGTAAAGAATTACTAATTTCATTGAGGTTGATCACCGCAACGTTGTGCAACTTGGCAACCTTATTCAGGTTGAAGTCACCTGTCACAACCTTGCCTTCCAAATGCTTTGCCAGTAAGACCAGTTTGAGATCAACTGTCTGCCCGGCGAGTTCCGGCAACTCACGATCGAAAATCATAAGATCAACATTCTCGTCCGCTCGCATGCGATTCAGCACGTCCAATCCACGTCGACCACGGATGCGACGCAACTTGTCTCCGCTGTCGGCAATGGCTTGCAATTCGCTCAGCGCAAACCGTGGCATGATCAACTGGTTATCAAAAACACCGGTGGATACGAGATCCGCGATGCGTCCATCGATCACCACGCTCGTATCCAGTACCAGGGGTTTGAAACCCTTCACCTCTCGCACAAACTCGACATAAGGGATCAAAAAGCGGAAGTCGTCCTTGGTCTGAAGCAAAACACTCGTGCAGATATAACACAACACCAACGCAATCACTAATTGAACCGCCAAGGGAGTGACATTGAATGTCTGCTGCAAAAGCGGTGCCAATGCAATTGACAGAACGTAGGTGAGAAGAACACCGACAAGAACACCGAAGTAAACCGAAGTGATGGTGTCGATTCGTTTCCGAGGCGCGTAAATGTCACCGATAACGACGACCAATGCGAGCGACATGACACCCGTAAACACCAACCAAGGAGTCGCCTCATTGGAACTCGATGCATTGAGTGATGCGTTGATAATCGCTGAAATGCCACCTGCACAGAGCAGAAAAACGCAGCGAAGAATGATTAGATCCATCGTAAGGAACGCCCCGACCTATCTGAGAATAATGATCTTCAAGCAACTAATTGATGCCCAACGGCGGATAAACAGTTCGCCTACGAACCACTTTAGGTTAGTGCCGCACCAGACTCCATAGGTATGCAACGGTTTCCCAGGGCTGCCCCACAGACAATCTGAAAACTTGCTCTTTGCGAAACGCCAAGGAAGAAGTCAAAGCCCCTGCATCACCCCAATGGCAGCCAAGCACCCCTTAACCATCTCCTGACAATCTTACTGCCTGCCCCTGCGCAGGATGAGCCGATCATGACAGGACTGTACTCGCGTAGGCTGGGATCACGCCCAATCCGTCCCTCTCGCGTGAGTCCCCTGACAGCCATCCGATGCCCTGCTCTAAGGCGCGCCATCCACAGTGGTGATTGTCGGCTCCGCGACGGCGGGAGCCAATTCCTCGACCTTCGGCTCGAAAGAATGGGATGTCATAAGTGAATCACCCAGAGTGAAAATCACAAACAGCCCCACGAAGACAAATGAACCAATGAAGATGATCGCATTGAAAGGTTTATCTGCAAGCATATGCATGAAGAAAGCCATCACCAGCACGGCCTTGACCGTAGCGATGAACATGACAGTAGCCACCTCAAACGCTCCAAAATCGAAGCTCGCCTGAGCAACTGTGATGACAGTCAAGAAGGTGAGTGCAAAAAACACCGCCAGTAGAGTTTGCACCGACATGGGATGCGCAAAATCATGGCCGTCGGCAGAATGGCCATCGTCGGAGTGTGCGTGAGCAGACATTTATTTATCCAGTTCTCGTTAGTTTTTTCGGTTTTCGGCTACCGGATCAGGTACAGCAGTGGGAAAAGGTAAATCCAGATCAAGTCGACCAAGTGCCAGTAGAGTCCGACGTAGTCGACAGGACCGAAATACTGTCGATTGAAATCCTGACGGACAGCTCGGACCAACAGCCAGACCAGAACACCAATTCCAGCAAGGATGTGAATCGCGTGGATGCCGGTCATGCAATAGTAGATACTGAAGAAGACGCCCGCCGTGGTCGGCGTCATGACGTCCACCTCCGTGGTAGTGATCGCGCCCAGGATCTCTCCATCACCTGTCACTGTTGACGTCCCCGCTGCGGCTGTTTGCTGCTCAAGAGCGTTGAGCCCGCTCTTGACCCCAACATTGGTCGGGTCTGTCGCGAGAATCTCGAGAACCCCCTCATCAACAGACACCTGAGCGCCCGATGCAGCAATCGCTGGAGCGGCCTCAGCGGCGGCGGCCTTTTCCACCTCTAACATCACTGGAGCGGTTGCCAAGCCGTTGGGATCCGCGTGAGTGTCAACATGGTCAGCCGACTCCTCTCCGCTCTCCAACACCATTCCCAGCCCGACTCCAACGAAAAAACACAGGCAAACAACCGAAAGCGGCTTGGCGACTGCAAACTGGAACTTTTTCCCGGCGACCGCACTAAAGACAAGCCAACAAAGAACACCAACCAACGCCACCGCGAATGGGGCGCAGATGTACGCCAGATAAGGCGGATGCTCGGTTGGATGTGGGTTACTTGGGTCGTAGAAAAACAAACCAGCCGGCAGCAGCCCCATGCCAAACTTGTGCGAATACTCGATTGCCTTCACGCCAAGGAATATCATCGCACACGAGAGCGTTGCGGCCAGTGTCCCGACCAATCCTTTGTGCTGTTCCAATTGCGAGCATCTCACAGCCCACGCCATCGTCAGGGAGCTGAATAGCAGCACACCGGTGTTAATAGCTCCCAGTTTGGTATTGAGAAACTGACTGCAGCCCTCGAACACCTCCGGCCGAAGCGCCCGAAAGATGGCGTACGCACAAAACATCCCGCTGAAGAACAGCACCTCAGTGACAAGGAACAACCAGATTCCCAGCTTACCGCTGTCGAATTGCTGCTCCGGTGTATCAAAGTGGTGTGCCAAAAATGGCGGGTGGTCATGGTCATGACCATGCTCGTCGTGCCCAACCTCAGGGCTGGCTTCGATGGTTGACATGTTCGTTGGAAAATAAAAGGGGAAGTGATGGTTGGACAGATTCCGGAAGGCCAGAAATCCGTCAGCTATTTCGAATCTTCAGCGTGCGCCGGCTCTTTTTCAGGTTGAGTCTCAGGGACAATCTCCCGAGCAGGCTCAACCTTCACATATCGCTCGTTATCAGCTTCCCACTCAAGGTCGCTGAAATCATAGGGGTCTCCAACCGCGGGAGCACGTTCAAAGTTGTAGAACGGAGGAGGGCTCGTGCACTCCCACTCCAAAGTTGCTCCACCCCATGGGTTCGCCGGGGCTCGCTTGCCACTTTTGAGTGATCGAAGCAATACGATCAAAGCAACGAGCAACCCAAATCCTAACAACATGGAGCCCCATGTGCTCATTTGATGGAGGGCTGCAAACTCGGGATCGTAGGTTGCGTAGCGACGAGGCATGCCGCGACTACCGAGAATGAACTGTGGCAAGAAAGTGAGATTGAAACCTGCAAAAACAAGCAGGGCAGACAGCCGGCCTCCCGCTTCGCTGTACATTTTACCGAACATCTTTGGCCACCAGTGGAAGACCCCACCGAGAAATGCCACGAGCGTGCCGCCCACCATCACATAATGGAAGTGAGCCACGACAAAGTAAGTGTCGTGCAGGTGCATGTCTGTCGCAAGCGTCCCCAAGTGCAAGCCTGTGAGACCCCCAATCGTGAACAGGAAAATGAAGGACAGGGCGTAACACATCGGCGTAGTAAGGCTGATCGATCCTTTGTACATCGTGGCAAGCCAGTTGAATACTTTGATCGCCGACGGCACGGACACCGTGAAGGTCAACGCGCTGAAGATGATCGTCGTGAGCGAACTCATACCGGCAGTAAACATATGGTGACCCCACACGAGGAAACCCAACAATGCGATTGCAATCGACGAATAAGCGATAAAGCGGTACCCGAAAATCCGCTTATGGCTGTGCACGCTGATCAGATCACTGATGACTCCGAATGCCGGGAGAATCATGATGTAAACGGCTGGGTGACTGTAGAACCAGAAGAAATGCTGGAAGGTCACGGGATCGCCGTTGTATTCCGGATCGAAAATACCAATGTGCATCGTCCGCTCAGCAATCAGAAGCAACAGCGTGATGCCAAGCACAGGCGTCGCCAGAACCTGAATGATGCTTGTCGCATAAGTCGCCCACAGGAAGAGAGGCATGCGAAACCATGTCATCCCCGGGGGACGCATGGTGTTGATGGTCACAATGAAGTTCAACCCGGTGAAGATTGAACTGAACCCCAGAATGAACGCCCCCGACGTGGCGAGAATCACTGAGGAATCAGTTGTCGTGCTGTACGGAGTGTAAAAGGTCCAACCGGTGTCCAACCCACTGGCACAAAGGGCTGAAACGAAAAACAGTGCCCCAAACACCCACAGGTAGAAACTGCAGAGATTCAGACGGGGGAAAGCAACATCCTTGGCGCCCAACATCACAGGAACCAGAAAGTTCCCCAATGCTGCGGGAACGCTCGGGATGATAAAGAGGAACACCATGATTGCACCATGGAGCGTAAACACCTGATTGTAATAATTGTTCGCCTCCTCTCCCTGAAATATCATTCCATCAGGCTGGAACAGATGCAGGCGAATCAGAAGTGCAAGCAATCCGGCAATGGCAAACGCAGCCGTTACACCGATGAGGTACATGACCCCGATTCGCTTGTGGTCCAGCGTAAAAATCCAGCTAAGAACACCCTTGGAGTTCGTTAGGTAATTCTCACTTGGTGTTGGATAACCAGGGTCTTTCACTTGTGACCCCGATGGTAGTGATCCAGCTGACATATCTAAAACCTCTTCAGTCGAAACGCATGACGCGTGCTTCGTATCACTTTCAGCTCGTCCCGGATGCCAAGACGGGCAGTGTGCTTCTCAAATTACTCTTCAGTGTCTTGTTCTTTAGTGCTTTTTTCTTCTTCGGCCGGTTCTGCCGCGGCCTTGCGACCGTAATCGGAAACCGACTTCAGGTACTCGATGATTGACGCGATGTCGTCATCCGACAGTTGCCCCTTGTAGCTGGGCATTACAGGTTGATAGCCCTTCACAACCTGTTTCTTGGGATACAGAATCGAGTTCCTGATATAGTCCTCATCAGCTGTCACCTTCGTATCATCAGCGAAAACTCGCTCATTGCCATATGATTCTTTGAAGGACGGCCCGACGCGTTTGGTACCGTCGAGTGAATGACACCCAGC
>JAPOKD010000172.1 GCA_029977825.1 Planctomycetota bacterium
ATGGGCTTCTGGCTTGATCTGCTCGCCGAAAACCCAACCCTGCTAAACCAGTCAATGGGCAGCACTGGGCCGTTCCGCTGGTTTTTGCATGACTCCCTGCGCGACAACAAACCGCTGGACCGCATGGTCACGGAACTGATTTTAATGCGAGGCGGTGCAGCGGAAGGCGGCAGTGCAGGCTTCGCGCTGGCGAGCGAAAATGACGCGCCGATGGCGGCCAAGGGGCACATAATCGCGTCAGCTTTTCTGGGCATCGAATTGCAATGCGCCCGTTGCCATGACCCGCCATACCACAACACGAAACAGCAAGACCTGTACTCACTGGCCGCCATGCTGAGTCGAAAGGCCGTGACCGTTCCCAAGACCAGCCGGGTACCGGCAGCGTTCTTTGACAATCAGAAGGTACGTGAATCCTTGATTCAGGTGACGCTTCCGGCAAATCAAGCGGTCGCTGCCCGTTGGCCCTTCGCCGCTGTAACTGGCGTGACAGACATCGATAAACTTGATCCGCTAATGCAAAGCCCAACTGACACACGTGAACGGCTTGCAGCATTGATCACCGCACCACAAAACGAGCGATTTTCGCGTGTCGTGGTGAATCGTCTCTGGAAGCGTCTGATTGGCGCTGGACTGGTTGAACCCGTGCACGACTGGGAAGGCAATGCGGCCAGCCATCCAGCACTGCTACGCTGGCTGGCGCAGGAATTGATCACCAACCGTTACGACTTACGCCATGTTGTGCGGCTGATCCTCACCTCGTCAACCTACCAGCGCGCTGCAGTGGGGCGGAATCTTATTGCGTCTGCCGAAAAGCGTTTCTTTAATGCTCCGGAACGTAGACGCCTGACCGCCGAGCAGATTGTCGATTCGCTACACCACGCAACGGGTAGGCCATTTGATGTCGAGGAACTGACTTTCGTACATGACGGGAGACGGGAACTTGGTCAGCGGCAAACGCTAGGCAGCCCCACACGAGCCTGGATGTTTTGCGACCTGAAAAATGAACGCGACCGCCCGAGCTTGTCGCTCCCCAAAGCCCGTGCCGTTGTCGATGTATTGGAAGCTTTCGGTTGGACTGGCGCACGACAGATGCCCATCAACAATCGCGAGACAGATCCAAACGCTCTGCAACCGGGCGTCTTGGCAAACAGCACTCTATCCATGTCTTTGACGCGAACGTCGCACCAAAGTGCTATGGCAGAACTCGCGATTGCATCGCCATCTCCAGATTCGCTTGTCGATACATTGTTTCTACGCACACTCAGCCGATACCCAAAAGCCGACGAAAGAAACGCATTCGTTACCGTTCTGTCCGATGGGTTTGACACGCGCCTTGTCGCGTCTGACAGGGTGACTCAAATCGAACAACCACCACTCTTACCCAAGGTCACCTGGTTCAACCACGGGCGGCCGCAGGCTAATGAGATTCAATTGGAAATCGAACGCCGAGTCCTGGCTGGCCCTCCTCCTGACCCGCGACTTTCACCAGCGTGGCGAAGTGTATTGGAGGATGTACTATGGAGCCTGATCAATCACCGCGAATTCGTGTGGATCCCGTAACGGAAACATTAACTGTGAATTTTTTAAACTCACTGAATCGTCGCAAGTTTCTCGCCGCAAGCATCGCTGCCAGCAGTGTGCGGTCCCTGCCACAACTTGCAAACGGTTCCGAAAATGCCAATCCCGACAGCGAATTAAATACAAAACCGATTCGCGGCAAAGCCGAGCATGTGATTTCGATCTGGTTGGGTGGCGGCATGGGACAGATCGATACTTTTGATCCCAAAAGAAAAGGCGACCCAAAACGGAGGGTGGCTGGCTCCTACTACGATTCCATCGAGACGGCAGTGCCGGAGGTCCGCTTGTGCGAACACATGCCGAAGCTTGCAGGACTGATGGACCGCGTCACCGCAGTGCGCAGTTTGCATCACGAGGTGATTGACGAACACGCCGCTGCGACAAACCGAATGCACACCGGACGACCAATCAGCGGAACGGTTACGTACCCATCGCTTGGATCCATTATTGCTCACGAACGACGCGGGCGAGACACCGGTGTTCCGCCTTATGTTCTGATTGGCTATCCGAACGTCACTCGGGGACCAGGCTTTCTTGGCACGCGCGACAGCTATCTGTATTTGACCGACACCAGCCAGGGTCCAGCCGGACTGACTCGCCCCGACGGCATCACTCCACAAAGTCAAACACGCCGGAAAAAACTTCTTGACATCCTGAAACGCAATGCCGACCCGACAACCGATCAGCGATTACTCGATTACGATGCAGCGATCGAACAAAGCGTGAAACTAAGCAGCCCCGAATTCATGAGCGTGTTCGAACTTGATCGCGAACCGGAGGACCTGCGTAACAGTTATGGTGGCGAATTTGGGCAGCGTTGTCTGCTCAGCCGCCGATTGGTTGAGCGGGGAGCACGTTTCATCGAAGTATCGCACAATCTGAACTTCCTGAACGGTATCGGCTGGGACGTCCACAACGAAGGCATTCAGAACCAGCATCGATTGATTCAGGAACTGGACACTGCTGTTGCGACGCTGATGACAGATCTGGAATCCAAGCACATGCTCGATAAGACGCTGATTGTCATCACCACCGAATTCGGCAGACCACCAGAATTCGACAGTGGTGGCGGACGTGGCCATCAAGGCTCTGCCTTCAGTTGTGTTCTGGCCGGTGGAGGTCTGTCACATTGCGGAGCCTGGGGTGCAACCGATGAGATTTCGAAAAAAATCGTGGCCAATCCCGTCAGCGTGCCTGACTTCTTCGCAACCATCTGTGCTGCCGTCGGTATTGACTACCACAAGAATCTGTATGACGGCGACCGCCCTGTGCCCATCACGGACATGGGGCAACCCATCGGGGAGCTGTTCGCATGACGAACAATCCGAAAGTGAACGCCAGGCAAAAGTCTTCCCTACTCCGATCCGCTTGGGCCATGGGGGTACTTTGGCTGTCACTCATCAACTGCAACGCATTGAGGCCAGCCAACGCGGAGACGCCTGAGCCACTGTCCAACCTTCTGCAGCAGGCGTGTCTGGATTGCCATGACGGTGACTCGGCTGACGGCGGACTTGATCTTGCGACCCTTGATTTCAAGCTTGAAGACCGGAAACTGCGAGATCGTTGGATTTTGATTCATGACCGGATCCGTGCCGGCGAGATGCCGCCGGACCCCAAGATGCTGTCCGGTCAAGATCGCCGCACGCTGCTCAAAGCTTTGAACCGCTTGATTACTAGAGCCGACCTCGCCGAAATCACCAAAAACGGTCGCGGCCCATTGCGGAGACTGACGCGGGAAGAATACGAACAGAACTTGCGAGACATCCTGAAGTTACCGTCGCTGGATATTCGCGACCTGCTGCCAAAAGATCGCGTGATCCACAGGTCCAACAAGACCATCAGGGGGCTCGAAATGTCTCGTGTGCAGCTGACGGCTTATCTGGAAGCGGCCGAAGCCGCGCTGGAAAAGGCATTGGCCAATGGACCCAAGCCAAGTCCGATCACCAGGTACCGCGCAGCTGGCACCCGCCTATTCACGCCCAAGAACACCTTCGGTGGACCGAAGGCAATGTTCTTTGCCAAGGACAACAAGGCAGTCAACGCAAATGAACTGGAAACTCACAAGGATGATGCGACATTGGAACTGGCGTTGTTCCGATCTGCACACTGGCCGTACTTCGGTTATCCACGGGGCTTTGTAGCAAAATTCCCCGGTGCCTATCGTGTCCGCTTTTCCGCGCGAGCAGTCCTACAAGCAGAAGGATATCAACTCCAGCCCGCAACCGATCCGGTACCGATGACTTTCCGCGCCCGCAAACCCTCGGGACCTGATGTTTCCGGCGACGTCCGGGCTACCGGAGGCATCATGGACATTCAGCCAACGACCGCAGTCTATGAGACAACAGTCCAGTTGCTCCCGACGGAGACTTTTGAATACAGCCTGCTTGGCCTTCCCGTTCCACTTGCTCGCAACGTCAACGGCGGTCCACCGACCTATCGCTACCCACCATTCCCTCAAAACGGGCAGCCAGGTGTTGCCATTCAGTGGCTTGAAATCGAAGGCCCGCTGCCGCCGGAGTCATGGCCGCCACCTTCACATCAAGTATTGTTCGACGACCTCGGCCCCGATGTCGCTTCCGATAACCCAATCGAAGATGCGCGGCGATTGCTGCGGCGGTTCGTTGACCTTGCTGCCCGCGAGCCGGTCACCGCAGACGCCCTTGTCCGATTCGAAAAGCTTATTGAACAACGGCTCAATCAGGGCAGCCCCTTTGCCGAAGCCGTCCTCGCCGGGTACAAGGCTTTCCTGTGCTCCAGCCACTTCCTCTATCTCCGAGACCCGTCTGATCCCACCACCGACAAGCTCGATCAATTCGCCATCGCCTCGCGGCTATCCCATTTCCTGACCGACACGCGTCCCGATCCGACATTGATGGAATTGGCCAGTTCGGGAAAGCTCCGCGATAGTAATACGCTTCGCCACCAAACTGATCGCATCATCAATGACTCCGGCTTCAAGCGGTTCGTTGAAAGTTTCACTGACTACTGGCTCGACCTGCGCGACATTCGACGCGACGAACCGGATATTCGCCTCCATCCAGAGTATCGTTTTGATGACTACTTGATCGAATCAATGGAAAGCGAAACGCGCACCTTTTTTGGAGCGATGATTCGTGACAATCTCACAGTGAACGCGTTGGTGGATACGGATTTTGTTTTCGCCAACGACCGTCTCTCGCGGCATTATGGACTGAAGCACCTCAGCGGTTCACAGATGCAAAAAGTCATCTTGCCCGCAGACAGTCCCTATGGCGGCCTGCTGACTCAGGCCGCCATCATGAAAGTGACCGCCAATGGCACATCAACCTCACCGGTCATGAGAGGCGCATGGATCATGGAACGATTAATCGGGCAGCCTCCACCTCCGCCTCCAGCAAGCGTGCCTGCGGTGGAGCCCGACATTCGCGGTGCAAACACGATTCGTGAACTCCTCGCGTTGCATACGCAATCACAGTCCTGTTCCAGTTGTCATGCGAGATTCGACCCTGTCGGACTGGCTCTGGAAAACTTCGATATCATGGGCGGTTGGCGAACGCGTTATCGAGGCGTGGAACAGGGACAGGCCATCACGGGAATCGACCGTGCTGGCCACGACTTCATGTACACACTTGCCGAACCCGTCGACGCCAGCGGCCAATTGATGGACGGTCGACGCTTTCAAGACATTCATCAACTCAAGACCCTACTGGCGGGGAACCCCCGTCAGCTGGCCCGAAACCTTCTACATCAGTTCACACTGCATGCGACTGGAACACCGGTTCGCTTTTCTGATCGGACTGAGATTGAGTCAATGCTGGATCTTTGCCAGCCAGATAACTATCGCGTCCGCGACCTCCTTCACTCACTCATACAGAGCCGGATCTTTCTTGGTAAGGAAGGCTGTCAATGATACCGGGCACACTCAATCGCCGTCGTTTTATCAGGGGCACGGGAGTCACGCTTGCACTTCCTCTTCTGGAAGGCATCCGCCCCACATTAGCCAGGGCCTCGGAAAAACAACCTCCGCGCCGCATGTTGCTGATTTCCAATAACCTGGGAGTCCTGCCAAAACAGTTCTTTCCGCAAGTCTCAGGACACGACTACGAACTCTCACCTTACCTGCAGAATCTTGCCGAATTCCGTCGTGACTTCACGGTTTTCAGCGGTCTTTCGCATCCCGATGTGGACGGCGGGCATAGCACGGAGAACTGCTTTCTCACGGCGGCTCGCGGACCAACCAAAAGGGGTTTTCGCAATACGATCTCACTTGATCAATTCGCCACCGAACAGTTGGGGCCGGTAACTCGTTTTCCAACGCTCAATCTGGGCGTGAATATCGACAAGGCCAATCGCAGCCTTTCCTGGACTCGGGACGGTGTTCTGCTGCCAGCCGAAGACAGTGCGTCGGCACTATTCCGCAAAATGTTTGTTCAGGGTGATCCCTCAGCAGTCAAGCAACAGTTACACAAACTAGATGAGCGAGCCAGCATCCTGGACACGTTGCTTGATGACACACGTCAGGTCAAACGGGCGCTCGGTCGCGATGATCAGTCGCGTCTTGACCAATACCTGAACTCCGTACGTGAAATCGAACAGCGTCTGGATGTGTCGCGTCAGTGGGAACTGCGTGCCAAGCCGACGACCGAACAGCAACCACCCCAGGACATTCACGACCAGAAACTGTTTTTTGAAAAATTCGACCTGATGCTGTCGATGGCTCGCCTCGCTATCGAATCGGATTCAACACGCATCATCACATTGATGGTCGATGCCTTTGCCACTCCGCCGTTCAAACTGCACTCGGACCAGAAGACAACCGACGGGTACCACAACCTCAGCCACCACGGTCAGTCCGAGACAAAAGTACAGCAACTCATAGACGCCGACAATCAGCAAATGGTGCTGCTCCACAAACTGTTCTCACAACTCGCCGAGACTCGTGAAAACCAGGAACGGCTTCTGGATAGCACAATGATTCTGTTCGGCAGCAACATGGGAGACGCCAACACCCATGTCAACACGAACTTGCCTATCCTGCTGGCCGGTGGCGGTCTCAAACATGGCCAGCACTTGAAATTCCGACATGACCAGAACCGGCCTCTATGCAACCTCTACGTGACGATGCTCCAGCGTCTTGGCATCGAAACAGAGTCTTTCGGCAGCAGCAACGGTACCTTGAATGAGATTACCCCATGAATGCGACTTCCCAGTCCCTTGTCACTCGGCTTGCTTGCGTTTACTGATCCTCTGCATGACTCAGGTCATGCCTCAGACTCGGAAGTAGTTTTTTTCAGCACCATCGTCGATCAGCAAATCAAACAACGGCTCGATGGGCAACCGGGCGAGCATTGATTTGCAAAAGCGAACAAGCAGCCGCTTCCCGCACTCGGCCGCCCAACATCACGCAACGCCTGAATTTGCGCAGTGTTTCGTCGGCCTGAAAATCAAACATGAAGATCTACATGAAATACATTGTTCGCTTACTTTCAATCATCTCCCTGCTACTCGTATCACCGCTTACGCTAACGGCAGACGATACGGTCTTATTGGATCAAGGAGCTCGCACTACAGAAATCGAGGTTGATTTACTGGTGGTGGGGGGGACCGAATCCGCTTGCGCTGCGGCAGTTCAGGCAGCTCGCATGGGAATCAGAAAAATTGCTTTGGTCAACGATATCGAATGGCTCGGCGGGCAGTTCAGCGCTGAAGGGCTTGGGGCCATCGATGAAAATCGTGGTCACGGTTATGACGGAACCGTCCCGATTCCACGCTCTGGTATCTTTCGCGATGTCATCGACGCCATAGAGAAAAAGAACGCGCAGCTTTACGGTGGCATCAAGCGGCCGGGCAACACACGCGTTATCACCACCAGCCGGCCGGTTGTATCGGAACAGGTATTCCGTGAACTCCTCGCTCCCTACGAGAAGAAAGGGCAGATCTTACGATATTCCGATCAACATGTTGACTCAGTACTCATGGAAACCGATCGCGTTGTGGGTGTTGTATTCCGCCCGACAGACCCATCTGAAGCATCGCTCCTTGTAAGAGCCAAGCTGACCATCGATGCCAGCGATTGGGGAGACGTGATCAAGGGCTCGGGGGCAAGGTGGGAAGCCGGCCAGGATCCAAGGTCACGTTACAACGAACCGAGCGCTCCCGTATCCGGCGAACCCAAAACCGACATGAATCCCATCACATGGTGCATGATCCTCGAACAACAGAAAGAGACCAGGCTGTTTCCCAAACCCGATGGCTATGAGCCTGCCTATTTCAGCGGAAACTGGGGCTGGATCAAAGAAGACTTTGCCTATACCACAAGGCGATTGGTGGACGGCCAAGGATACGAGGAAATCGATCATCCAGACATCCTGCTGATCAACAATCCCAACATTGATTACCCGTTGGACACGTGGCCGAAGTCAGTCGCCGATGCTTTGGAAGCAACAGAGCAAGGGGCCTCGGAAAAGAACCTTGTGGCAATGACACGTGAGCAGCGCGAAATCGTGTTCGCTGACGCCCGCAACCATACGCTCAAATATTACTATCATCTGCAACAGAAATTTGCCAGATTCCGTAACATGGCCTTGAGTCGTGAATTTGGTACCAAAGACCATCTTCCACCAAAACCCTATATCCGCGAGAGTCTTCGTCTGATCGCCAGACATGTCCTCCGAGAGCAGGAAGTGGTCGGCTTCGAATCCCGCTCCGACTATGCGACGGTCATGTTCCCCGATGCGATCTTCTGCTGGCAGTTTGAACTCGACTTTCATCCGACTCACCGGAAATGGACTACCGACAGAGCCAACGCTGGCCCCTGGGAAGCCGATTTTCGTGGCAGCCGCAGATTTGGCCGGGGTGGAACAGGGCGGGCCGTTTTTCCACTAAGAGCCATGCTCCCCGACTCAATCTCAGGACTCATCGGCGCTCAGAAGAATCTTGGCTACAGCAGTATCGTCAATTCCTCATGCCGGCTACATGATCAATCCATTCACGCCGGTCAGGCAGCCGGTGCCGTTGCGGCAGTCAGTCTCAAGGCAGGTCAGGAGCCCGGCGAATACGCTCACCTGCCTGCCATCTGGTCAGCGTTGCTCGATTCAGAACATGGAGCCCCCATGGCCGTTTGGCCCTTCTCTGATGTAGATCCATTCGATCCGGATTTTGCGGTATTCCAACACTTGGCCCTGCGGCGAGTTTTGGGATTGAGTGCGTCTGAGACTGCATTCCGACCGGATCAAACCGCTGAGAAGGAGTGGCTGGACCGTGTTGTTTCAACCGTGAAAGAACGTGGCTACCAGTTTTCCGGCGTCATCACACATCCAATCACCCGTCGAGAATTTGCCAGACAGGTTTGGGCTGAATTGAAAAGCCAACCGGTGCCAGCAACACATTTCCAGCAACACATTCGTTGGCAATCCGATCCTGAACGAGATGGATTACCCGAGCGCGACTCGGCTGCCTATGAAAAAGCATTCAATTTCACCGTTCGTGACTCGCCGCAGCGAAAAGGCTGGACCAGAGATTCAGGAAAAAAGTATCAAGAGGAACAAGGCTTTGGTTGGCACGAAGACATCTCCGGCAATACAC
>JAPOKD010000691.1 GCA_029977825.1 Planctomycetota bacterium
GTATTTTGCCCCTTGATACTCCCACGCAGGGTCAGCAATTCATCCAGTTCGACTAAGGGGCCGCGAGAGTCGTAGCAAGGAGCGAAATTGGAGTCTTGCTCCTATCCCACGAGACTGGGGCCAAACTTTAGGGGAACCGATGATTAAAGTAAAAATTTGACGTTCCAGTTGCCTGCGCAAGTTCACCAAGTCCCCTTGTTGTCTCGATTGGCATGCGCGACCTGTTTTTCCTCACCTTCCTGTGTTTCGCAGGCGGTACCACTTGTGCGCGGTACTGACGCGATCCGTCAATTTCTGTCGCATCACTCCTGATTTAGTAGAAAAAGCAACGATAGGAAGAACGATAAACAAGTTGTGTTCCGCGTTTGTATACGAATGGTGTTCCAGGATGAGCCGAGTAGTTGTTAGCCTGACATTAGTTTTCTGCCTGATCGGAACCTGCAAGGTTTGGGGGCAGAGCACGATTTCCAATAGTCCATTCGAATTGTCCACTGGGCAAGGCTTGTGGGGTGCATTGCTGCCAGCTTATTCGCTGGGTGAAGACGCGAGCGGTGCTCCTGCCCTTAGTGACAGCATGGACTCGCTTGGGTACCACGGAGATTTGAAGGCAGTCAGACGCTTCCTTGGAACTCGAACCAGCTTTGAGGGCCGTGCTTTCTATGCGACTTCCGAATCGACGGCGAACGGCGGCGACAGCGGTATAACGATGCTGCAACCTTCGAATGGTGATCCACAAAATATTTCGTCCGGGGCAACTCGGCTTCGAAGTGACGTGGAGAACTATGGTTTTGATATTCTGCTGCGAGATACATGGATCACACGATTTGGTGGCTTGTCTGCGGGCTGTGCGTTTAGCTACATCGGGTTTGATCAGACATTCAATTCAACCGTGGGTGGCGCAGATTTATTGCGGGAGAGGCTCGATTCCGACTTTCGTGGAGGCAAGGGGTTCGTAGGCTGGGATGGTTGTTTCTGTGGGCATCGTACGAACATAGATCTGCTCTTCGGATTCTACGACATGAATGCCACCTATGGATCGGATGCTGGTCTGCTCGGTGCCGCATTCGAGCAGAAGATGACGAAGAACGTCAGCACGATCGAAACCAACTTCACGACTCGCCGTGACTTTCGTGAGATACAGATTGGCACGACGATCGGCGTCACCTACTTCACTGACATGCCGATGATTGAACGGAATCTTGCACAGCCAGTTTCGATCGGAACTGATGATGCAGTCACGTTGAAGTTCCTGTTTGAAATCCTGTTGTAGGTTCAGTTCTGAGCTGTTGATTGGATAGCTTCAAAGGCAGTGTGATATCGCCGTCCCAACTCCCGATAGGACTCGCTGTCGAAGTGGATCTTATCGCCCTTGTGCGTGAGACCGTTTGAGTTAACAAATCCGGTAAGGCTAACCTCGGAAGGTAACGTCTTGTGGATGATGTTGATCTGGTTCTTATCAGCGTTCCAGGGCCTTTCTTTAAATTGCCCCATTTGGCCTGCGATAAATGGTAGCCCTCGGGCGTTGAAATTTTTGCGAAAACGTCTGATGAGGCTATGAAGTTTTTCTTTGTACACAACAGCCAATTCAGCTTTACAATCTGATTCGCCTTGATGCCACAACACTCCCTTAAGAGTACCTGTTTTCATCGCTAAATGTGTTCTTTCGATGGCGGCGTCATAAGGATGCGTTTTGGTTGATGGGTGGTAACCACCGGGTTCCCAAGCTGAAATGGGAGAACCACCTACGGCACATGGAATAAGTCCGACGGTGATTCCCGGGTGAGATGCCGCATAGGCTTTGGCGAAGGTTTTGCCGAGCCCGACCCCAGCGATGCCTGGTTTATCGAAATGAATCGGATCAACCGCATTGACCCACTTTCCTTTTTTGTTGAGCGTGAGCACATGGGGATCCACCTTCCTGTCACTTTCTGTTACTTTTCCTCGCCCCGCCATGTTCGATTGGCCGGCTAGCAGGAAAAGGTGAAACTTTGTGGCGTCCTGGGGAACCTCGACAGCTTGCGAGTGTGATGCCCCAAACAGGAATAAACAGCAAGTGACTAATAGCAGTATTCGGTTAACCAGCATCGGTGAAAACGGTCCTTGCTTCGAACAGTCGAAGTGATAGTGTTGAACATTTCATGATTTCATGGCCTCGGTTTCGACAAGACCAATAGCTCAAGTTATCCTCTGCTTCATGCAAATTCCAGCCTTCACGATTGTTCTTTGTCTATTCGTCACGACGGCGTATGGCCAGATTTCCGGTTCGGCATCTGTTGATGTTGTTCCAAGACGTCAGTTGACGCTTCCCGCAACACCCTTTCGTTACGCGGATCAGGCTCTTCCACGCCATGTCAGGCAGGTTGCTGGCCACTTCGATAACACTCCAGAGTCAAATCCCATTACGGACCAGGGGGCAACTCTGGGGCGTGTGCTGTTTTATGATCCCAAGTTGTCGGCCAATGGCTCCACGTCGTGTTCGTCCTGTCACAGTCAGCGAACGGCGTTCACTGATGCGCGACGGTTGAGTCAAGGGTTTCAGGGAAAGGAGGTTGATCGAAATTCAATGAGTTTGGTTAACCTGAGGTATTATCGTCCCGGGAAGTTCTTTTGGGATGAGCGAGCAGACTCACTCGAAGAACAGGTGCTTATGCCGATCGAGAATCCCATCGAGATGGGGCATGAACTGAGTGCATTGATCTCGCAGTTGCAGAGTGACCCTATTTACCCTCCGCTTTTCAATGAAGCATTTGGAACGTCCGAGGTTACCAAAGAGAGGTTGGCTCGTGCCTTGGCGCAATTTATCCGGTCACTGATCTCAGTTACTTCCCGCTTTGATCAGGGGCGTGCAGAGGTGAATTCGGTCTTGGATCCGTTTCCAAATTTTACGGAACAGGAAAACTACGGAAAGAAGCAGTTCTTCGGGCGTGCCAGATGCGCGGAGTGCCATTTGCCTGAAATGAAGGAAACGAGTCGTCCTGCCAGGCAATCTGCTTTCTTTCAACTGGAAGGTCCCTTGGTAAATGGAATCGACAGTGATTCTGATCAAGTGGATGGTGGCGTTGGGGCACTCACGGCGAAGGAAAGCGACTGGGGTCGCTTCAAGGCAACGTCTTTGCGTAACGTGGTGCTGACTGCACCCTACATGCACGACGGCCGTTTTCGGACTTTGGATCAGGTAATCGAGCACTACAATTGGAGTGTCAAGCCGCATCGTAATCTGGATCATCGATTGAAGGATTTTGCTGCGAATGGCTTGGCTTTGCCTGAAGTTGAGAAAGTCGCCCTGGCGGCATTTCTTGGAACGTTGACAGATCCAAAGTTTCTAAATGATCCTAAGTTCAGTGACCCTTTCACTCACTCGAAGTGAAAGTGTTTTTTGCAGCGTGATTTTGAAAGGTGCGATTGGCAGTTGCCGGTCGTTATATTACTTGCCTATGACAGATCCTGCAGAGAAGGATGTGAACGATCAAGTCGGATACGGTGGAGGTAAGGGGGTTGCTGCCGCTGAATTCAATGCCCTTGCAACGGCTTATCATGAAGCTGGGCACGCGGTGATGGCTCTGTCGTTTGGGTGTTCGATCAAAAAAGTCACCATTGTCCCGGGACGCTCATGGTTGGGGCAGTATCGGCTTGGTGTGTGTGAGCTCCAGAAAGGTCGTTCAGCAAATGCAAAGAATCTTATGGACGAGGAGATCGTGATTCTGTTTGCAGGAATGGTTGCGGAGGCTCATTTCACTGGGCGCTACTGTGA
>JAPOKD010000586.1 GCA_029977825.1 Planctomycetota bacterium
AAGCACCGAGCCACCGTACGAGAACGTGTGGAAGCTTGGCAATTGAACCACTGATGGCAGTTGGGCATGGCACACGGTCACACCCCACACCATTGCCATCAATATTCCGAGCCAAGTGCAAAATCGATTCACAATACGAACTCCGGTGTCGATGCGTGACGATTACCAGGCGACGAGGAAAATTAACTGGGGACTAATGACGAGGAACGTTTAAACCGTTCCATCTAACGCCGTCGTCACCTGAGCTCACAAAGGTGCCGCCAATTCCTCGCACTACTCACCTTTCTTTTTGATTTTGTCACCAAATTCACGATTGAACTTTCTGACCTTGTTACGCACGACTGCCCGGCAGTAACCAGCGTTCGGGTTACGAGCGAAGTAGTCCTGATGATACTCCTCGGCTGGATAAAACTTGGAAGCAGGTTCAAGCGTTGTGACGATGGGTCCATCACCGGCAGCATTCAATTTTGCGATATATTTCTTCGCTTCTGCTTTTTGCTTATCGTCATGAAAGAACACAGCGCTTCGGTACTGCGGCCCCTCGTCAGCGCCTTGTCGATTCAGTGTCGTGGGATCATGGGTTTTGAAGAATACCTCAAGCAGTTCTTCATAGGTGGTCTTACTGGGGTCGTAATAAATCTCGACTGCCTCGGCGTGCCCAGTCTGCTTTCCGCAAACCTGTTGGTAGGTGGGGTTCTTGACATGACCGCCGATGTATCCGGATACCACGTCGTTCACACCTCGCATCCGCTCGAAAACAGCTTCGGTGCACCAAAAACATCCACCTGCAAGGGTAGCCACCGCCTCTTTCTTCGCTTGGGCCCCGGACTTGTTGCTATTTTCGGACCCTGCTTGATTCGGCTCTGAAACCAGCTGTTCTCCAGGGTTCGCAGCGGTAGCATTGCCCCAAGTTGCCAATACTACAACGAGCACAGCAGAGCTTAGTAGGCCAATGAACGACAGCCTGCTTGTTTTTACTGACATCACGGTAAACCTTGATCTCTATGGGCATTAATGGCATCCAAACAGCGGACATCGGTGTTCGGATTCACATGTGAACAGACGGTCAATTCAACATCAGAAGTTTCTGTGGCTCGCGAAAGACCGTCGGCCAACCCCCTCATCATACAAAAAGGGCGAGTGCTTGTTGAAGTGAACTTTCGCGCTTTCGGCAATCCCCGGCAGAATCCTGTTCCGGAATGGGGAATAATCCGGAACTTTGCCCGCTCCCAACCCAACTTTCGCTCTGCCACGTGTCGAATTCCACGTAGATGCGAAGCGTAATCTGGAGAACATCTCGTGGCATACAAAGTCGTATTGTCACGCCATATGCATTTCACTTCGCATACCGCATGCCACATGCGACTGGGCAGCCATCAGCACTATTCTCTGCCCTGCCGTGTTTCCCTCCCTTGCCAGCGCGTCTACGGTAGCGGGTGGAATTGCCGCACACTGCAGAGCCTGAAATGGGAATTATTGGGTGCGTGAGCTGCTCGGGTCTGGGATCGCGTGATGTGCAGCCGCCTCCCCACACCCCTCATCGCGTTTGCCTCGTTTCCTAACCGCTCTGATCCTCATGCACACGGCACATCTCCAGCATGCGTTTAATTCTCCTTTCTAGATTCTGCAACGATCAACCATTCCCCATCATGCCCGATTTTTTTGATTACTCGCACACCGTCGCACCCGATGAAATTGACGCGCAGGGACACGTTCACAATTTGCGATACTTGCAATGGACTCTCTGGGCAGCGGGAGCCCATAGCCGAGCTGGCGGATGGGACAGCAAGCAGGCATTGGAGCAGCAACTGGGGTGGGTCGTAAGAAACCATGAGATCACTTACCGCGCGGCTGCCATGGAAGGCGATGCCGTAATCATTCGCACTTGGGTAGCTGAAATTGCAAAATTTGCATCACTGCGAAAATACTTGATCTGCAGGTCTGCAGATGAAACAATTCTTGCCAAAGTGGAGACCAGGTGGGTT
Source organism: Planctomycetota bacterium (assembly GCA_029977825.1). Taxonomy (GTDB): domain Bacteria; phylum Planctomycetota; class Planctomycetia; order Pirellulales; family Pirellulaceae; genus Rubripirellula. The sequence continues at coordinate 1,986 of JAPOKD010000586.1, forward strand.
TATGTCGACCTTTCCAAACCCAAAGTGATTGCAATTCCGGCAGAGTTGAAAACACAACTCTCCATCTGCGAACCTGCGCCCAAACCACCCTGGGTAACGAACCAATGACTCCAACAGACCACGACCAGCCGAAAACGGAAAATCGTTCTCCTGAAATCGGAATGGCAAGCCACACACCATGCACAAGTCGTGACCGCTGGCTGCTGATCTTCCTACGCGTCATTGGCGTAGGCGCACTATCTGCATTTCTCGCAGCTGTGATGCCGGCCAACTGGATCATCAGTATTTCAGAAGACCTGGGCTTCGACCCGTTCCCGAATTCTCCCTTGACTTTCTATCTCGCAAGAAACCTTTCTCTACTGTACGGATTTGTGGGAGCAACGCTTCTAATCCTCGCAAGCGACCTGCCCCGCTATCGACCGCTAGTGCGTCATGCAGCAATCGGGACGCTTCTGTTTAGTGGATTCCAACTGATTGTTGACTCCATGTCCGCTTTACCATGGTGGTGGACGTGGGGCGAATCAGGATCAACCTTCGCAGGTGGACTGTTACTTTATTGGATCCAGCGACCTGAAAAACAGTGAGCTCCATCACATGGAAAACTTCGATTAAAGCTCCACAAGGCTACCTGCTAGCCACCCTGATCGGACGGTGCAAGCAACCTCTGAAGTCGTTCAATGGAATCATCGATTTCATGCGGTTTCAGTAATGGGGGAATCCTCGTGAGGAAATCATCAGGCAGTCCTTTTTGCTGCAAGAAAGCAGCGAGTTTTCTTGCTTCCTCATCCCTGTAAGACTCAGCCCTTTGGTACGTCGCGACGCCCAGAATGCGATCCGAGATCTGCATGACCAAACGCCGCCATTGCGTGACCTGGTCGGCTGATGTCTCGATTCTTACACGACGATTCTGCTGCTGTTCAAGGGCCTGAATGACCTCGTCGCGCCAGCGTCGACCACCCGCTTCCACGGGAGACTTCCACATTCCAGGATTTTCAGTGGAAGATTCGAACTCTCTCAGCACTAGCTCGAACACGTGCAGAAAAATTGCGTCCACCGTTGCCTCCCACATCGCTGCTGGCCTGAGCGAGGGCTGATCCGTCAAAAGTGCGGTTGCTACCTGCTCCAAAAGCCAGACCTTCTGTTCAGCCTCCCACTGATCAAACCAGTCAATCCCGTATAGCCGGCATTCCTGATCGCTTTCTGATCGCTGCGAAAGCACAGCCACGCAATCCGACAACATCGAAGCAACTGCCCTGCGAAACAACCGGGACTCAGCTTCTCCCAAGCGGCGTTCCCCATCCACAGTTACCCACATACAGGTTCCCGTTCCGCAATACCCGAGGCTTGAATCTCAACCCGTTTCAGGGGCAGTGCACATGCCGCCAATAAAGCCATGGCTGGAACCGCCGGTGCCCGCATTCGGATGTTACTCCAGTAGCAGGCGTGCACGGCACTCAACGTCAAGAAGAGAGCCAGAACTGGCAACCACCTTGGCATGAACAGCGTCCGCCCCAGCCTGAAACAGCCGATAACCATCGCAACATACAAACCACAATTGTAGATCCCAACTATCGTCAACAGCCATGACGTGCGTCCCTCCGCTGAATGCGGAAACGGGCTCCAAAGCCTGAAAACCCGCACAACTGCTGACCAGAGAAACATGCTGGGCTGTCGACTGATGACTGCTTTGGCTGATTCATAGGCAAGCCGATCATCAGAATGTTCCGTAACAACCCTCACCACAGCAGGATCCTGAATCTGGCGTGGACCATCCCAGCTATGCCGCCAGAACTTCTCGGTCCTCGGATCGCCGTCATAGCGGTGAGAGTAGGCCACCTGAAATGACGCGGAATCCCATTTTCCATCAGCAGATCCAGACCTCAAATAGTCATAGAAAAAAGGATTATTCCCCAGCAACAACGTGTAACCTCCGTGCGTCGTGGCCCACACGGGATGCCCTACGGACCGCGCGTTACGTAAGGCCCACCCCCCAACCACAACAAGCAGCACGACCAAAGCGACAAAACTCGACAACATGACAGGCAACAGTTGCTGCCTCCGCGTCAGACTGGTATCCCGGACCAACCGGCTGGCACCTCGAGTAAATCCGAAGATCTCAATCACACACGAACCCAAGATCAACAGCATCGCCCATACGATAAAGGTAGGGCGAATAAGAAACGCAAGACCAAGGAGTCCCCCCAGCACCAACGAGAAGGTGAGCTTATGCCTGCGATCGCGGCCAGCAGTCCACCACCAGAGAATGATGCATACCAGCGTTGTGGCAAAT
>JAPOKD010000297.1 GCA_029977825.1 Planctomycetota bacterium
AGGGCAGGGCAGGGCAGAGTAGGGCCGCCGTCACATCAACAGGACGTTCGTCCAATCCTGTCAAGCTAGCAGTTGAATAAACCGGTTTGACACAGCGTCCCATTCACTGCTCGGATTCGATGCAGTACAGGTGCTTTGCGCCTCGCAGAAACAATTGATTGCCAGCAAGAGCAGGTGATGCATCGAAACGTTCGTCAAGCTTATTGAGTGCATTGACTTTGTATTTCCGGCCGCGTTCTAGAACAAGCGTGGTGCCGTTACGTCCCGTCAAATACACCCGTCCGCCAGCACCGACGGGCGACGCATAAATGTTGGACAGTTCACCGACTCGTTCTGGTCCGAACGCAACCTCGCCGGTTTTTGAATCAAGGCATGTCAAAATTGACTGATTGGATTGGTTGTAGTAGAGAAGTCCCTCATACAGCAGCGGGGAAGGAACGTAGGGGGTGCCACGCTCTTTTTTCCACAGAATTTTTTCACTGTCTGAAATGTCGCCCGTCTCGGTAAGAGGTATCGCCATGGCGGAGTAGCCCTGATAACCAGTCATGCAGATCACATAGTCGCCCTCGACAACAGGGCAGGGAATTGCATTGCCAGTCAGCCCGCTGCATTGCCAGATGATTTCACCAGTATTGAGATCGTAGCTGCGTACAAACCCTGAAGCGGCCGTGATGACCTGTGTCTTCCCACTGTGTTGAATGATCCGTGGCGTGGCCCAGGCGTTCCCTTCATCACGCTCCCGCTTCCAGAGGTTTTTTCCTGTCTTGGCGTCGAGCACTTCAATGGTGCTTTGTCCTGCGTGGTCGCGAACAATCACCAGTTTTCCCTCGTGCAGAACAGGAGAGCAGCCTTCGCCAAGACTTGATCCGACTTTGACCTCACCCAGTTTCTTTTCCCAGATTTTGTTTCCTTGCAAGTCATAGCAAAAGAGCCCTGCTGATCCGAACCAGCAATAAAGGTGTTTTCCATCCGTGGTTGGTGATGCGGGTGCAAAATCGTTGTCGTTGTGAGCTCCTTGGTGAGGTATTTTTGTGGTGGCCGTCTGACGCCAGATCTCCTTGCCGCTATTTCGATCGAGACAGAGAACAACAAAAGCGTGCTGGGCGTTGGGTTGTTTGATATCGAAGAAGTTGGTCTTGGGTTGGTCTTCAGGATCAGGGATGGATGGATCCTTGACTCCGGTGTTGATGGCAGTCAACACAAAAACCTTGTCACCCCAGATGATGGGTGTTGAGGTTCCCTGTCCCTCGATCGCCACTTTCCATTTGATGTTCTCATCTTCACCCCATGTCACTGGAGGATTCGCGGTCGTTGATACACCGGTGGCATCCGGGCCACGCCATTGATGCCAGTTGTCTGCCAAGGACTGACCGAACGCAGGCAGCGGGATGGCCATTAGCAACAGGCATGTACTGAAAATCGATTGGTTTTTCATGCGATTTCTTGTCCTTGCTGGAGTCGATTATTGAAGCAGATAGATGCTACAGGGTCAGTGCACCATTGCTCGTTGCAAAGCTGTCTGTCTCCACACCCATACGTTGCAGCAGACTCACAAATAAATTGCTGAGTGGTGTGTTGCGATCTTTGTTGTAAGCAATGTAACGTCCGTGTTTGTATCCACCACCGGCCAGAAGGATGGGAAGATTCGTTGGGTCATGAGCATTCGCATTGCCCAGATTGCTGCCAAAAAGCACGGCTGTGTGATCAAGCAGTCGAGTTCCCTGGGTTGATTTCAGGCCAAGCTGTGTCAGCAAGTCCGAGAATGTGGAGAGAATTCCGGATTCAATGATTTTCAGTTGATCAATCCTGGCGGGGTCCTGTCCATGGTGAGACAGCGGGTGATGCTCAGTCTGGACACCAGCCATGTTTGGCACAACGTGGTGATCCTGAATCATCAAGCTGACGACACGTGTTGAATCAGTTTGCAGCATGAGTGGAATCAGATTTGTCAGTCCGCGAATTTTGCCGATCAATTCTGATGGTTCCGCAATGTCCTGTGGAACATCGACGTTCACTTCGGGTTTGGGGCGATCCAGCCATGCATCGGAGGCAGCCAACTCTTTTTCGGCAACCCGGATGGCGTCGAAATAGTGATCGAGTTGCTTCCGGTCACCGCCGCTCACTCGCCGGGCAAGTGCCTTCGTTTGCTCTCCAACAGCATCAAGAATGCTGCGTCCTTCTGCAAGTCTCTGCCTTTGTCGCCGTTGCTGTTCGGGGCTTCCAGCTAAAAATAACTTTGCAAACACTTGCGATGGGCGATTGTCAGCTGGCAGCATCACGCCATTGCTGTTGTACGACTGGCTTTCTTGAGTGTTGCTGCCCAGCGTGACTGATGGAAATCTGGTCGCGTTTCCGAGGTGCATCGCGGCGACCTGATCCACCGAAATCGTGTTCTTGAAACCTGCCAGGCCAGGATTGATCGCCGCTGTCAGAAAAGTCAGCTCCGTATCGTGGGGTTCCTTGCCATTCTGGTCCGGATGAGACAGCCCGGAAAAAAGAGTAAAGTCGTTCCGGTGTTCCTTGAGCAGGTCAAGGTACTCGGTATTCGCATAGTCTGTCCCTGAGGTCTTCGGGAACAGTGACGGTGGATACAAACCGAGCGCATTGCAGATCAGGACCATGCGTTCAGGTTGCCTGGCTGCCTCAAAGCCAATCGCTGGATTCATGGCATCCAATAACGGCAACGATAAGGCAATGCCTGTGGCTCGTAGCAGCGAACGTCTTGAAATCGGTTTATGCATATTTTTTTAACGGCATTGAAACATCTGGCTGCGAACTACCTCATGAATCAACTGTTTCAAAGTGTAGTTGGAATTTTTGTAACGGGTCAAAATGGCTTCCACGTTCTCGCGATCAGCAAACTGGATTTCACCACCTGTGGCAAAGGTGACCAGCTGTGATACAAGGTTTCTCGCCACCTGCTCCTGCGACTTCATGAGGTGCTGTTTGAAATCACGAATATCATTGAAGCGTGCGCCGTCCTCCATCTGTCCAGTACAGTCAACTAACTGACCGAGCTTGTATTCCTTGTGAAGAAATCGAAGACCAGGCATTGCAGTACGTTTGACGACTTTGCTGAGGCGGTATTGTTGTCGGTAGTTGCCAACGGGATCAAAACACTCCAAGGCAAAACCAGGTGGATCAATCTTCCGATGGCAGGTGGCGCAGGCTTCGACCGACTGGTGTTTTGCCAGTGTCTCGCGGATAGTGGTTGCTCCGCGCGTGTCAGGTTCGATTGAACCAACCCCAGGTGGTGGAGGATTGGTCGGCATTCCCAGGAGATTTGTCAGAACAAAACTGCCCCGTTTGACGGGTGTCGTTACGGTTCCGTTGGCGGTCACTTTTGCGATGGATGCATGGGCCAGAATGCCCCCGCGAACGCTGTCCTTGTCGAGCATGACTTTTCGCATCTCTTCACCTTCGACACCTTCGATCCCGTAGTGCTCAGCGAGTTTTCGGTTGAGGAAAGTGAAGTCGGAGTCGATGAGATGGGTAATGCTGAGGTCTTCGTTGATGAGATGTCGGAAGACGAGTCGTGTTTCTGCCAGCATTGCTCGACGGAGAACGTCATCGTATTCCGGGTACAGATACGAGTCCGGCGTTGTTGCGTCGATCAGATCCAGATCAAGCCATTGGTCAAGAAATTCATTGACGAACCTCTCACTTCGTTGGTCGGATAACATGCGGCTGACCTGAGCATCCAATGTCTTGGCATCAGCTAGTTTTCCGTCATTGGCAAGTCCAATGAGTTGCTCATCAGGGAGGCTGCGCCACAGGAAGTATGACAACCGACTGGCGAGTGCATGATTTGTCAGTGCCGATTCCGTGGGTTGCGTTTCGTTGGTCAGAAAGATCGTCTCAGGCGCCATCAGGATGGCTCGCAGTGGCACGCGAGCGCTGGCAATGAAACCGCGTTGAGCTTCAAGCGTCGGTACAGCAAGATTCGTAAAGTACCGGATTTCTTTATTTGTCACTGGTCGCCGGAAAGCTCTGGGTGCAAGCGCTGCGACAGCATCGCGAATGTGTTCGTAATGAGATTTATTGGTAATCGGCCTGTAGTAGCGACCGTTTGCAGCAGGTTCCCATTCGACACTTGGGAAAAGGGCTCGCGTACGTTGTGGAGGCCACGTGGACTCCAGCGGACCCTCGATGAGCACCTTCCGCACCCGGACACCTTCACCTTTGAATTCGCTAGCCGGTTGGGAGTTGTAAATGATTTTTCCGTTTGGCGCGGGTTCAAGTTCGTCGGCGCTAACGTAAAAATAGTCGTCGGTCCGCATGTACTTGATCGTTGACACAGTGCGGATTTTTCCGTCGACGTCCCACGCGGCAAACAATTCGCTGTCGCCTTGAATGTCGTTTTGACGTTTAAGGCTCATCGTTACCGAAGACCTTGGCTGATAAGCCGCACCGGTAACAGTGATCCGGTATCGCCCAGCAACAGGAAAGCGTAAACCGTTGGCGTCAGAACGCAAATTGTAATTCTCGCCGCGGAACATGATTAGATCACCCTGATCCGGGAAGACTGTCCCACCGCCTCGGCGTACGGAACGCCCAAACCACATTTTCATGTAAGGCGACTTCACGTAGTCGAGTTCACGCACCATTTTCGGGTTGGGCCCGAGTTGAATCGCTTCGTCGAGTGCGGCATCGGCAGCCTTGAGAAAGCCTTTGACATGCACGTTGGACATATCCTGCTTTGCCGCGACAACATCGAAGGATCCTGACTTGCTTTCCGGCGGAAGTAACTTCGCAATCTGGCCACCAATGCCGAGCAGATCATGCAATGTGTGTTCGTATTCGAATCGTGATAGTCGTCGTGAGGGGACTCGACCGCTGGTTTGCTGATGCTGACGGTTGGCGTCCAGCAGTTTTGTGTTGAGGAACGTCAGCGCGGCGGCTTGCGTTTGTGAGTCGGGTCGAGGTTCCGCCGCCGGAGGCATTTCTTCTTTTTGGATACGATCCACGATCTTCACCCACGCACGAAACGTGTTCGTGTCTTTGAAGTTCTGGTCGAGCTCCGTGAAGTCGAGTCGGGTTTCCGTATTTTCGTCGTGACACTCGATGCAGGAATGCTGGATAAGGGTATTCAATGCTGAGGGTGCTTCGGCTGCCAACCGGCTGCTGGACAACAGCGAGAGCAGTAAAGTCATGACCGCTACTTGTTGCCAATGAATGGTGGTTGGCAGATCATGGAAGCGGGTACTCTCAGGTCCAATTCCTGACTTCGATCGAGTTACGATGCGGCTATCGGAAAACATCAGTTGCTGGCTTCCTGAAAGGCATACAAAGTCGAGTGGGTACGGACATAGATGACACCATCGACGATTGCTGGAGTTGCGTACACACCATCGGGCATTTTGTTCTGTGCCAGGATTTGGTGCGATGGCCCCAGTTCGATGACGCTGATTTGTCCGTCCCCGGCAAAGGTGTAAAGTTTGCCGTCAGCGATCAGTGGCGAAGCGTAGTGAGTTCCTTTTCCCCGCGTTCGAGTCCGATAAACACGTTCGCCTTCCGCGAGATTAATACAGGTCAACAAACCACCGTTCTTGACCAGATAGACATACGTGCCATCAAAGACCGGACTGGGGACTTCCGGAATGCCGTCGGTGGCCAGTGTTCGGACATCGTCAGCGGCCACGAAACCTTCACTGTCGATGGGGATGGCAATCAATCCATGCGTTTCATACCCCGCTCGAAAGCGTTCCAACTCACCCACCGCCTTCTGCCATTCTTCTCGGGTCAGTTTTGCATCCCCATTTTTGTTGGCATGTTTCCAGGAGACGGGCGCACCATTCATGGCGGCTTCGATGCCCTCTGGACGATGGAAAATCCAGAGTTTGGGGAACTCCTGTCTTTCGATCAGTTGGTTGTCATTTTGATCATGGTCTGCAAGTAGTTTTTCAAATGTGGGAAAAGGTGGCCTTAGATCGGGTTCGCCCAGTTTGTTCCAGGCAGCAACAATGACCTCATCGCCTGCCAATACAGGAGTGCTTGTTGCAGTCGTGGCACATTTGGCCGTCCAAACTGTTTGTCCTGTCTTGATGTCGAAAGCCTGAACAGACCTCGCGGCGTGACAGATCAGTTTGTCACCAACGATGATGGGACAGGCAGTGCAGGCCATCTCGCCAGTGAACTTTTCTTTCTGCGGAATCTGCCAGCGTTCTTCTCCCGTTTGCCTGTCGAAACATACCAGATAGTGGTCGACATAATTGCCGCGGTACAGAATCACGTTATCACCCGCGATCATGGGTGAGGTGGCATTGCCGGAAAACGATTTGGTCAGAGGCAGTTTTTTTTCCCAAAGCAGATTTCCGTCCAGATCCAAACAGACCAAGCCGTAGGAACCAAAATAGGCAACCACACCTTCGTCATCACAACAGGGGGAACTGCTGGCAGGATTGAAAGAGGGGTGACCATTCTCCAACTTCTCAACCGTGATCGTTTTTTCCCACAGCACTTTACCTGTCATCCGATTCAAACAGACCACTGCGATTGCTGACCCATCTTTGTCATAGGTGGTGACAAAGATCCGTTTGCCAGAAATGCAGGGCGAACTGTGACCCGGTGCCAAGGTGGTGTGCCACAATTCATTATTGCCAGGGCCAAACTGTGTGGGTGGCGAACCAGTGCCAATTCCATCGGAATTGTTACCTCGGAATTGCGGCCAATCCGCTTGCACTGTGTTGGCCAGTATCAGCCCAACAAGAAGGACTGCACCCAAAGCACACGGGAAAGCGCGGTGTTTGATTCGTGACGCCGTGATCATTGTTTCACACTACTACGTGATTGCAGGAAAGCGACGAGATCAAATATCTCTTCGGCGGTGAACGTATCGAGCAGTCCCGCGGGCATACTTGAT
>JAPOKD010000019.1 GCA_029977825.1 Planctomycetota bacterium
GCTCAAGCGGCAATCACCAAGGCGAAAGCATCTTTCGCGGCCACCGAGGCCGAGCTAACCGTCGCAACAGAAACTGCCAAGCTGAGCCCCGGCGCCATCAGCAAAATCAAAGTGACACAGTTACAGGAAGAACTCAAAGCTGCTGAAGCTGGTGTCCAGCAAGCGGAGGCTGGGCACAGGCAGGCTGAATTTGGCTTACTCGCAGCGAAGGACAACGCATTAAGCATGAAAGCCAAGTTTGATTCGGCGGCATTCGACCTCGAGCAATGTACGGTGTATGCCCCTGCTGATGGTTATGTAACATTGTGGACGGTTAGAGAAGGAACGATGGCGGTATCCGTGCCATTTGCTCCCGTCGGCACCTTCATCGACACTTCTCGCGTCGTGCTCGTCGCAAGCTTCAGCCAGAGTCTGCTCAGCAACGTGCAGCCGGGCGACCCCGTTGAGATCACCTTCAAGACCCGACCTGGGGAATACTTCACAGGAAAGGTGGAAACGATTGTGCAGGCCACTGGCGAAGGTCAATTCAGTCCCAGTGGCAAACTAATGTCAGCAGCTGACATTGGCTCCAAGGGAAAACTCGCGGTTCGTTTCACCCTTGACGATGAAGAGGTTGCAAACAGCCTCCCCATGGGAACCAGCGGCAGCGTTGCAATCTACACTGGATTTGGCAAACCGTTCCAGATCATCAGTAAAATTGGCATGCGTATCAAGACATGGATGTACTACATCGCCGCCATCTAGGTACTACCTGACTGGGGTCAGGACCTTCGCGATAACGCCTGGTGACGAGAGCTATCTATCATGAAAATTACCGGATTCGAAGCTATCGATCTGCGAGTTCCAACGTCGGATCAACTTCTGGGCTCAGATCCATTTCACAAGGAACCAGATTACTCCTCGGCAGTCCTGTATCTGAGTACGGATACGGATCTAAAAGGTGTCTCAGTCGTCTTTACCGTGGGTGCGGGAACGGATTGGATCTGCCACGGCATACGCGACCTGTGCCAGTTGGTAGTTGGCACCAGGCTGGAAGACTTTGCCGAAGCACCATTCCGGCTTTATCAACGACTGATTGATCACCATCAATTGCGATGGCTGCATGACGGGGTTTTCCGCATGGCAGCAGGTGCTGTCCTGAATGCCATGTGGGATCTGTGGGCCAAGCAGCAACAAAAACCGCTGTGGAAATTACTTGTTGACCTCGATCCTGTTTTTGTTGCTGACTGCATTGATTGGCGAAACATCAACGATGCTTTGACGCGTGAGGAAGCCATTGACATTCTGACGCAACGACAGGATTCCCTTCAAACCCGTCAGGCAGCAATGTCGCAACTGGGACCCAAGGCATACTGTACAGCCGGCTGGCTGGGGCTAACCGATGAACAGATCCTGGCAACCATTCACCGCCTGCAAGAACAAGGCTTTGACTCATTCAAGCTGAAAGTAGGTCGAAACCAGGAGCAAGACATCGCACGCATCAAGTTCATGCGAGATGCGATCGGGATGAAATCAAACTTGATGGTCGATGCCAATCAATATCTGGGAGTTGAAGAAGCCAAAAGTTATCTTGAGGCATTTCGACCTTTTGATTTGAAATGGGTCGAAGAACCCATTGCCCGTGACGATGTACTGGGCTACGTCGAACTGGCAGAAACCTTTGCAACGGCGAGTTTTGATTTTGCATGTGGGGAACAGGCTGCATCGCCCGTCATTTTCAAACAACTGCTGAAAAGCGGAGCAATCAAGTATTGCCAAATTGATGCCGTACGAGTTGCTGGCGTCAACGACGTGATGGCAATCATTCTGATGGCGGCCAAATACGATGTTCCAGTCTGCCCACACGGTGGTGGCATCGCTTTGTGCAACATGATCCAGCACTATGGAATGTGGGATCAGATCGCTGTTTCGGGACACTCGAACACACAACTGGTTGAGTACATTGATTTCCTTCAAGACTCCGTCAGGCATCCGGTAGAAACCCAAGATGGACATTACGTAACGCCCAAAGCACCGGGCTGGGGCCTTGATTTCCTACCGGACTTTATCGATCAGCACCGCTTTCCAGACGGTCAGGTTTGGAAGCAACGCTCGCCCGAGCGCATGGGTGCGATGTTCGAAGCGTGACACGTGTTCACCTCAGAATCCTTTGTTGCAACTAATATGCGAATCTTCGCTGCCCAGCCTCGGATCCGTTTCATGTACGAACGGCCATTGTCATTCGAACGGATACCCCTGACTGGATGCTTTTTCGGTCAACTCAGCCTCTGACGATTCCTACTTACCAGCAGAATCCGTGTCTGTGGGTTGCGTAGTTTCCTGCCCCACGAGGCGTCTCATCAGATTGTCACAACTGGGTGCAATCCGGCTTGCCAGTAGCGTCGCGTACCGGGCTGCCACCGCGCCTGCAAAAACATCCATCGTATAGTGCGCTCGCAGCACTAACACTGTCATCACTTCAAACACAACAATCGAAACTCCAAGAATTACCCAACGGCGACCACCGACACGAGCAAGCTCGACAGCTCCGAGCACTGCCAGTCCAGTATGTCCCGAAAAAAAGAAATCCGTTGTCACACCATAGGTCACCAGCAAACTCGGAAACCCGGGATCACGCCACAACATTCCGGGGGGAGGCTCCAGTGCACACAATAACTGACAAACCTGCCGCATACCAAACAGCAATAACAAACCAATGAAAGGCCGCAAGCTTGGACCAAAAACAGATCGCCATAGTAGAAAAAAACCGAGAAGGTCGATGACCGCTGAACTCGCAATCAAGAGCTGGTCAGTGCGTTTCGGATGCTGATGCAGATAGGCATTGGCACCGGCTAACCAGTCATGAACGCCATCGCCAATTGCACCGGGAGACAACTCGCGTTGCCCAATCCAGGCTTGCGTTAAATACCAGCCAAGCAACCCCACAAACACAAAAGCAAGCCGCGCTATCCATGTTTTTAGTTTGGCAGTTTGCATTGTTAGTTCACGCCCACAGGAAGATCGCTACCCACATTGTTGTCTACGTCATCCCATTCCAATCCAAGCCGCTGCCTTTGTAATTCAACTTGCTCTCGATGACATCCTGCAGCAAAACAACGCAGATTCCGCTCCAAGCCTCCCACCCAGGACTTGCTTGTTTGTGGAACACACGCAAGAAAACGGCGGCCCGAGGTAGCACTCGTACGTTATCCCGTCATACTACACCATATGGCGAAACCGCGGCCTCCCCAATAATACTGCCCGACTTCACTGATAAATCATGGAATTTCGAACAATGAAACCGTTTCGCTTTGCATCATGTTTCCTGCTTGCAACTGCATTTATGCATGGATCCAATGCGAGTGCCTGGGAGGCAAAACCCAGCGACAAGACGGTGAAGGCGGCAGTCGAGGAATTCTACTCAGCCTTGAATCAGGTCTTTGTTGGCGACCTGAAAGATATGGACAACGTCTGGTCACATGCAGATGACGTCACCTATCACGGCCCCACCGGTGGCATCAAACAAGGTTGGAATGCGGTCCGGCGGGATTGGGTCAAACAAGCCAATCTAAAACTGGGTGGCAAGGTGAAACCCGAAAAGCTGACTTTCATTATTGGCAGGGACCTCGCAATCGTCAGTAATTACGAGATTGGCAAAAACATCGGTCCTGACCGAAAACCCATTCGCGTAGCCATTCGAGCCACAAGCACGTTTCGCAAGGAGCAAGGCAAATGGAAGATGATCGGGCATCACGCCGATCCTCTTCCTTACCTTTCTGAAACAAACTGAGACAACAGCAAGCCACCGCCCCCGATGAATCCCTTTCATCCGGGGAATTACCGATCATTGACTACTTGGCACGTACCAATTTCATGAGGCGACCGGCAACATTCCAGTCCTGTACATAAAGGTTGCCATCAGTATCCCAAGCTGACCCATGTGTCCCACTGAATGCACCCTCTACCCATTGGTCTTGGGGAATCCCGTAGGCACGCCCTTTCTTGGGATCAGGATTCTCGCCCACCACCGAGATGATTTTGTTTTCCTTGTCCAAAATAACAAGGCGACCATGCAAATCTGGAACCGAAACAAAATCACCCTGAATTGAAACTGATGTTGGCATTCCCAACCCGGTAATCACCTCGCCAATAAACTTGCCATTAAGATCGTAATGAAGAAGCCGTCCGTTGGGCTGATGATTACGATCACAAATCAGCAGACGGGCTGGTTCATAACGTGTGTCAATCGTCATACCGTGTGCGGTGTTGAACTCCTCCATGCCGTTCCCTTTCTTGCCAAAGTGCATCAGGTATTTTCCGTCCTTGTCATACTTGAATATGTGGTTGGTGGCATATCCATTGGACAGAAAGATATCGCCGTTGGCAGCCACAGTGATCGCGGTCGGACTGAACTTGATTTTCCCAAGCCCCGCTTCCTCCGGCACTCCCAGTTTCAAGACAATTTCGCCGCTATGAGCATTGAACTTGATTCCTTCTGCGTTTGCATTTCTTGCACCATAAATAAACTCCTTACCATCCTCTTCTCGAATCTCCATGTCATGCAAATTGGAATACTTGGCCCCAAGATATGACTGCACCACCTTGCCGTCGGGAGAGAAAACAAAAACCCCCTGACCAGCACTGGTATAAATGTTGCCAGCTTTATCGATCACCACGGCGCCATGAGTCGGCCCCAGTGGCGAACTTCCGTCCGGACGAAGCCCCCACCCCGGCACCGTGTCAAAGGTCATCTCCCCACTACCAGTACGAACTGGAGCTTGTGAATCCTCAGCTCGAACTGTCGAAAAAACGCAGAAGAACAAAGCGACCGAAGCAAAAAACGAACAAAATTTCATCAGTGGAACTCGCGGAAGTGAGCAAGGGCAGGAAGCCGGCGATGCACCGTAATTCGGTGTAATGCGGCATTGAAGGTCCCGACAGTATCGACGCTCACGCGCCCCATTTCAACTATGTCAGAATCTGACACAGAATTTCAGCCGAGTGGATGAAAACGCGGCAACTGCGTCCCATCATTGCGACTCGGGCATGAATGCAAGAAACCTATCATTTACAGGAAACGTGCCTCAAATGCATCAATTGCGTTGGCGTCCATTAATCCATGCCACGATCACAATTTGGCGGCCATCAGCCGCTGCCACAACTCGCGATCAAAGCCGGCAGTGCCCCCATGCTTGGGTTCGTCGCCAAGCCTCACCACCACCAGCCCTTGAGAGGGCGATACAAATATACGCCGGCCCAGTGCTCCGTTGGCTGAGTAGGTATCTGGGGGAGCAGCAGGCAGTCGGACTGGCTTATTCAACCACCATAAATAACCATAATTTGGCCGCATTTTTTGAGATGCACTCAGTGATGCACGACGAAACGCATCATTGTGCAACACTTTTTTTCCTGCCCATGTCCCCTCCGCTTGCATCAGCAGCCCAACCCGAGCCAAATCGCGGGCACTCGATGCGAATCCAAATGCATTCAAGGCAGTAATCGACTTGGCACGCGGAATCCAACGCGATTCCTTCATGCCAATCGGATCCATCAACCACTGCTGCGTCAGTTCGTGAACCGATAGCCCAGAGGCTGCAACCAGACAGTCACGCACCACCGCATACGCAGCAGTGTTGTACACCCACCGTTTTCCTGGACTTGCCTGGAAATGCAGATCATCTGTCAGACCACTCGTCATCGAAAGCAGATGCTTTACCCTAATTTTCGACTCCTGACTGGATGTTGCTTTAGACCAGCCCACAGCCAGGTGCTTCGAAACAGGATCTTCAATCCTCAGCAGTTTTTTGTGCACAGCAATGCCAACCAAAATCGAGACAATACTCTTCTGCACTGACGCAACATCTTCAATCGCTTGCTGGTGCTCATTTAATTTAACGAACATCCTCTGATAACGGCGAGTGGGTGCTGTCTGTCCGTCACCCCAGTGTTTTTCTGCAAGGATTCTGCCTTGCCACAGAATCAAGATACTGGTCGAACCGCGCGTGCCAGCCCACTCCACCAACGCCTCAATTTTCGTTTTATCGCAACCTGCATATTGGGCGTCTACTGTTTCCCACGGCTCCTGCGGTTCAGGAAAATAAAGCCCGGCAACAGTATCTTCATCCACAGCTGCACCATCAGCACCCTGACCAACAGCATTGCCAAACGAGGAACAGAACCCGAAGACAGTCGCAAGAAAAACGGTAGAAGGCGGCAAGGCGTGCATCAGTAACCTTGAGAAAAAGGGAATGACCTCATAGCAGACCCAATTGTATCGCCCGCGGTTTCCATGGGCGCATGCAAAAAAGCGACATCGAGGACACAATACAACGCCAAGTATGGATTTACATCTCCCCACGACCCTAGACAGAAAATACGACTCACACTGGACTGGTCGTACCCGCATAAGCAGGCCCACATTTATCGTGAGTGACAGACACTCTCGATCACATCAGCCAGCCGCTGCAAACGGATCGGTTTGGACAAATACGCATCCATCCCCGCTTCAAGACATGCATCACGGTCACCGCGCATTGCATTGGCCGTTAACGCAATCACAGGCAATCGGGTGTCGACTTCTGCCTCTCTCAGTGTTCTCACCGCCTCAAACCCATCCATTTCCGGCATTTGAATATCCATCAGCACCAAATCGAACTCATGGGCTTCAATCGCAGCAAGAGCCTCCTTACCGTGATTTGCGATCACTACCTCATGTCCCAATTTATGAAGCATTGCTACCGCCAGTTTCTGGTTGACGACGCTATCCTCAGCCACAAGTACCCGCAGATCACGAGGTCCAGCGGCAAGAGTGTCGGGTGCCTTTTCGCCTGCGTCCCGAGATATTTTTTCAATTCCTTGCAGCTGGTAGATTGCGTTTACAACCTCAGCGTAATTCAGAGGCTTGCGTAGATGCTTGCAGATTGCCAGCTGATCATGGTCCGCCGGATCTTGCCAGTGGGTCGTCGAATCGAGCATCAACATGATTTGTGTCGAATCTGGAAAGGATCTCAGAAATCCCTTGAACAATCGACCATCGCTAGAATCCAACAAAGGAGAGGCCACAAAAACAAAGTCCACATCTTCTTTGGACAACATGTTTTTCTGCAATTTCCCTGACACCTCGCTGACTGCTGACGCGATAACAACATCGCCACCAAAACGCGTAATCCAGTCTGCAAAGATGGCCTGATGCCTTTCATTACCCTCAAGGAGCAAGACACGAGATCCAGCCAAGCTCTTCTCCGGTGCTTGCTGGTCAAGCTCATAAATCGATCCCGGGCCCGCTGTGGCAGGAATCTGATCCTGAACTCCTGTTCCGTAGTGAGATTCGGCTATCGAGAATCCAATCTTGCTACCGTTACCTACGACACTTTCAATCTGAATCGTTCCATTCATCAAACCAACCAATCGACTCACGATTGAGAGCCCCAGACCGGTTCCACCAAATTGTCGGGTTGTGCTCGCGTCAGCTTGCTCAAACTCCTGGAAAATCGTCTCTTGCTTTTCCTTCGCGATTCCAATGCCTGTATCACAGATCAGAAAGCTGAGTTCCTGTTGCTTTGACGCATTTACAGATGTCGCAATCTTTAACTCGACTTCACCCTGCTGAGTGAACTTGATTGCGTTACCGACCAGATTGATCAGGATTTGCTGTATACGAGTCTTATCACCGCAAATGAACTCAGGAACCTCAGACTGTATCGAACAGAGCAGTTCAATTTCTTTGACATGAGCCTGAGTTGCCATCGACCTCATGACTGAAAAGACAATTTCATGAAGGTTGACGACCGTTCTTTCCAGCGTAACTGCATTGGCCTCGATCTTTGAAAGGTCAAGAATGTCATTCACCAGAGATAACAGACTTTCACCAGATGCCAGCACCGTTGAGAGGTACTCTCTTTGTGTATTCGTTACCTCGCCATCGAGTACCAATTCAGTTAACCCGAGAATGGCATTCATTGGTGTTCGAATTTCATGACTCATATTGGCAAGAAACCGACTTTTGGCCTGATTGGCGCGTTCAGCGTCCTCGCGGGCAATTCTCTGCTGACGGTGTGCTTCCTGTCTTTCCAAAACACGGCCGACCTGCTCACCCATTGACTTCAGCAATGTCAACAACTGCTCATCCCGTTCGAATGCCTCGTCATTGAAGAACTCCAAGACAGCAGCGACACGCCCTTTGATCTGGACTGGAAACCCGAATCCGCACCGTACGTTGAGTCTTGTTCTACCATCAGCGCGAGGAAAATTATCGTCCTGAGTCACATCTTTGATCCAGACCGGAGCTCCTCGTTCCCAAATCCTGCCGGGTAAACCGACCCCTTTGGCAAAGTTCGTTTCTTTCGTTATCTCCTGAAAGTTCTTGAACAAGGTCGGATTCTGAACGAACCACAGCCCCGATGACGTGAGAACATCCGCGTCACCTGACGCTCGCTGGTAAATGTGTCCAAGTGGCCAACCACTGAATTCACCAATCGCACGTAAACATCTCTCAAGGGCCTCATCAAACGTATCGACTTCCGCAGCCATGAGGACCGTATCATGAAGGATCGTCAACATCGCGTTGGCCCGCTGCAACTGCATGGTGTTGGCAGCAACGCGTGCCTCAAGAGTGCCGTTGAGCTTCTCCAAGGTTTGTCCCTTGTCGTAGAGCTCCCGGCTTCTCTCTTCAAGTAGGCGTTCAGCCTCCAGTCGAGCCGCAATCTCGCGTCGAAGCTTTCGTTTTTGTATCTCAGACAGGTCCATCTAGTTGACGACTCTCCTCATATTAAATGCCACCCGCGTCCCAGCGCCATCCGAAAGATCCTCACGCTGCAACTCAATCTCTTCCTTGAAATATTCAAAACAGGCTATCAGCAGCCCCTCCGCCAAGTCAGCAAGGCCCCGCTCAGACTCGTATAACAAATGCAACTCATCAGGACCTCGGAACTCATGCGAAAAAGTAGGCAAGTCGGCATCCGGATACAGCTTTCGCACTTCAACATGGATGTGATTGTCGATCGTCGCCACTAAGCCAAAAGAGTCTTCGACATGGTTCACAACTTCCGGATAACCAGTCACCAACGTCCCGAACAGTGTGTACCCAAACCCCTTCACCAAGTCTGGTACGTTGCGGCCACTAAGCCTGCCGAGTTCCACCACCATTTGAATAATTTCACCATGGTCGTACGTGCCGACTGACGTATAGGCACCGTCCGTCGCAAGATCACAGCCAGCGATCATCTGCTCAACAATCAAATCGCCGAACGTGTCTTCGACGTACTGGACAAAAGCAGTAAAAACGATACCCTTCACAATTCATCCTTTCGGAAAGAGAAGAACAAAAACTCACTGGAACAAGAATTGACGGGCAATCGACGCCCGCTCAGCAGTTCCAGTACCTAAGTCTTGCCCACCGAAGTCAAAAACGCAAACAAATGACAGTGCATGCTGGTCCGCTGCCATGCAGTCCGCCAGGGTGGAGATACACGCTTGAGGGCGAAAGTTTCGACTGCCGAGCCTGAACGGACAACAGCAAACAGAATACCTTCAACGACGACTTGTGAGCAGCACGCCAGTATCCAAGATGCCGCATCACTCTTCAACCGTCGTGTTTTTTAAGTCGAGATGCCGATAAACACGATTTGCAGTTGAACGTTGCTTCACTGTTGGCACCGGCCTTCAGCTATCAAGCACGTGAATCGAGCCGCCGCCCCCCTCATCACGCCCAGCTAAAGGTGAACAACCGTGCATACCACAAACAAACAGAGAAATGTTTGCTGGCTGACGGTTAAATGATTCGCAACGGTAAAAACTGCATCTAATCCGACTGGAACCACATCATGAATGCCCATCGCTTTGCAATGGGTATCGTAAAACACCTACGATTTAAGAGGAACTCTGCCCTTTGAGCCATACCAGTTCAGCCATGCTGATTGGCCCATGCCCCGTGAGCCCGAGCTAGCTATCCGTCCGCGTCAACTTTTCCCCATTGTTGCCACCTTCGACTCGAATTGACTTGATCAGCAATTCGAAGCCGCCGGGCTTTTTATCCCCAAGTAGAATCCCGACCGAATTGACTTCCGTCGGATTGAGTGAAGCACCCCTGACAACTCGGCCGAATGATGTCGCCACCAGTTGGTCGAGCGGTATGCGGACTTCAATCCACTTACCTTTCTCTGTCTTGAACTCGGCGCGGTAAGAGAAGGCCATACGGCGACGCGGCACGTAAGCGTTGAATGTGTACTTCCGCCCGTCACCTTTTACCTTCAGCACGACCGTGTCACCCTGTTGAAGTCCAAGGTTGCTACCTCGGGACCGCGTTGACGCAAACCCGCCGTTGTTTGCCAGCGATAAAACCCCCGAAAAGTTCATCGTTCCATCCGGACCTGGTTCCACCCGGCTGGAAGATCGCCCTCCCATCACCCCATCGTTGACGATCTGCCACTTTCCAAGTGCCTGCCGACCTGCAAATTCGAATAACTCCCTTCCCTGAGGCGTGGGCTTGGTGCCCAATGGCTCATCAGCGGCATGAACAGTTGCGACTACGCAAACAGTCGCGAGCATCATCAAAATCTTTGCTAACATCAATCCATCCTCGGTGAGGCACATGCGTGGCGGTCCGTATGCGTTGATTGTAGAGCGGTGTCCAGCCACGGAAATGCTGGACATGAAGCAGGCACGACTCCGCCTCAACACTCGTGCTGGGCGTCAAAAACTCTTTTTTCACCTCAACTTTGCTTCCGTGAGTTCAGTTGTGCCCCTGTTTGTCTGGGCTGACCAGCTGGTGGCCCAATTTCCTAAGGTCAGCTAACGGCTCCGCAACCCCCGCCTTTGCCAGCCTGAATTTAACCATGTTGCCCCGCGGCCTCTTTTCGGCAGCCGTGTTGTAGGCATCGTCATAATAACGCAAAGCGATATCGGCAAATTGGGCGATTTCATTCTCATCCAATGCTGCCATGGCTTGCTGATAACGCAAGCCGCCAAGTCTCTTCTTTACTCTGCCAATCGCATCACCCAACGCTTTCACGGGCAGTTCACCATACTCGCGCACCAACAACTGAATACGGCTTTCGCGATCAGCTTCCGCAAAAATACCTGGGGCCGCTCGCATTTGTTTCCAGAGTGGCAGTGGTAAGTTAACCCGTCCGATCGACTGGCTTTCGTCCTCAAACCATACAGGTCGACGGGGGTCCAACAGTCGCCAGCGCTGGAACAGGTCATTTTCAAACTGCTCAACCGTGGGTTGCGATGGTTGCCCTATTCCACCGAAGGCTGAACCGCGATGACAAGCAAGTGACTCGAGGTCAATGACCTGCTCACCTTCCGCGATCAGGTCCTGTAACAGCGCAGTCTTCCCTACACCCGTATACCCCGACAGGATCACCAGCTTCCTCGGTTGCGCAAAACTTTCGTGGGCAGCCCGTCGGAAGGCTTTGTAACCACCAACAATTCGCGTTGCCACCAGTCCTGTTCGACATGCGAGCCAGTTGAACGCTTCACTTCGCATGCCACCCCGCCAGCAGTGGATAAATACATTCTCCCCCTCATCAAACTGACTCAGGGACTGCAGCAAGTCGTCAGCTTTTGCACCGACCAGTCGCAACCCCAGTCCGATGGCGTGATTTCTGCCTCGATTCTTGTAGGCGATTCCGACTTCCGCCCGCTCACTATCGCTGAACAGTGGAATATTCACAGCACTCGGGATGTGCCCAGCAGCAAACTCACCAGGCGAACGCACATCAATCGTTGGCCTGGCCGGTGACTTCAAGTAGTCGTCGATATCGATCGTTTCACTAATCACGATCACCTCTGTTGTTCAACCACTGTCATCCCAATACCCACAAGTGCCAAGTTAAAACACTATACAGGGGAAATCAGGTATGTCATACGTGCCCGATTTGCGGGTAAATCACGTCAAAAAGCGAGACCATCAAACATTTTTGAGTACCTTCGGATGGCTCAGCACCCTGTTCCCCCTATCGAAACCAGCACAGACGATGCAATCGGTTTCAGTGGCGTTACCGCCACCCTACCTTTGCTATCCACCGTGGTCGGTCGCCTTTTCCCACACTCCGCACCCGTTTCAACCGATTTCTTTTTCCTAGACGAGAGAGTGAACGCCGAGCAATCCCAGATACATGATCAAGATGCAGGCTGACGTAAGTATCTCTACTCTCGAACAGCGGACACCGACCAACAGTTGATCACCCAAGTGTCAATTCAGGTGGAAGAAAAGTGCGCCGCGTTGATGGGGGGCAAAGTCAAGTCAAGAACACCTTGCTTGGCATGATCAACAAATTGCCCATGTGTTTTTTTCGATGGATAGAGAACGATTGAATGTGGGACGCCAACATCCCGCGGACAGTCTAACTGCAGCAAGCGTACAGGTATTACGAAACCAATGCCAATTCTTCCACCCGAGCCTGACTGCCATCCGGCAAATCTGCTCGAGCTACAACGACCCGATGACGAGCCATGGTGGCTGTTTTACACACGTAGTCGCCAGGAAAAACAGTTGATGAGACGACTGCGTGATCTGAATGTCAAACACTATGCTCCCCAGATTCCACACCGCAAACGTTCGCCGGCCGGCAGAGTGAGAACAACATACGCACCCCTGTTCAACAATTACGTGTTCATGTGTGGCACCGAAGACGATCGGTACAAGGCTGTCTGCACCGGTTGTATCGTGAAATATGAGCCGATCAATGAAACTGAGCAGTTCATCGCTGATCTGAAACAGATTCATAATCTCGTCAACACCGGCGCTCCCTTGACCATCGAGAGTCGTATCGAACCGGGAGAACCGGTCCGCATCCGCTCCGGTGTATTCTCAGGCTACGAAGGAATTGTCATCCGGCGTGACCAGGAAACCCGATTACTCGTTTCGGTCCGATTCATGGATCAAGGTGTCAGTGTCAAGCTCGAAGATTGTCAGCTTGAATCGATCGCCTAATGACCAAACGCGACGTTCGCACGTCAACTCGTTTTACCACCCAACTGACCAGTGTCCTCCACCCCTCCCCGACACATTCGTCCCAGCTCACCCTCCCCGAGAGACGAAACGGTCAGTCACAACGAACACGTGCGAACGTCGCGCAGGCATCATGCCGACAAGCGAGATTTATAAAAATGCTTCATAGAATCGTTCTGATGCACAAGCCCAATCCACTGATCATTGTTGTTACCATCCCTTACTTTAAACCACGGAACACGTCGTGCCTTCTGCATTGCTTACCGGAATCACCGGTCAAGACGGATCGTACCTTGCAGAACAGCTGTTGAGCAGGAACTATGAAGTCCATGGTCTGGTTCGCCGTACGAGTTCTACCCAGAGAGTGCGGCTCGACACTCTCTTCCACGACCGCGAGGTGTACGAAAAGCGTCTCTTCCTTCATTACGCAGACCTTGACGACACAACCACAATAAGACGCATCTTACTGAAAACTCAACCGGATGAGCTTTACCATCTTGCTGGCCAAAGTCATGTGGGTGCAAGCTTCGAGATCCCAGAAACGACCTGCCAGTTCACCGGCATGGGCACACTCAAACTTCTTGAAATTGTAAGGGACCTCGCCAAGAAACCACGTGTTCTTCACATCAGCAGCTCCGAAATCTTCGGACGTCCAGAAACGGCGCCCCAGAACGAAAAAACCGCCATGCGACCGGTGACTCCGTATGGCGTCGCAAAAACTTTCGCGACCAACATGGTCCGACTTTACCGGGATTCATTCGGGCTCTTTGCCTGCAACGCGATTTGCTACAACCACGAATCGGAGCGTCGCGGTGAATCATTTGTAACACGTAAAATCACAAAGGCCGCAGCCGCCATCTCACTCGGTTTACAGGACAAACTGAAACTGGGGTCACTGGATGCGAAACGTGACTGGGGTTACGCCCCTGACTACACCGACGCCATGTGGCGGATGCTACAGCAGCCAACGCCGGATGATTACGTCCTGGCAACGGGTGCAGAATATAGCATCAGTGATTTTCTTGATGCAGCTTTCAATGCTGTAGAACTCGACTGGCGTGATTACGTCGAGCAAGACCCACGCTACATGCGTCCCTCGGAGGTCACCCAACTAATCGGCGATGCCAGCAAAGCTCAGGAAAAGCTCGACTGGACTGCAACCACGACGCTACCTGAACTCGCTCACCGCATGGTGCATAGCGACCGTGAGCAACAACGCAGTGTGAGCCAGCCACACTCCTGAAGCATTCCAAACCTATTAACACTAACTGACCGGTTGCATTCCCGAACTCAGCCTCGGCTCAATGGAACTCACCCCGCAAAGGGTACCGTGGATTTCCCTGAGCGCTGTAGTTGACAGGATTGGAAGGCAATGCCTGACCAGCAGCCGCCGCTTCCGTTGGTAAGGTTGTCAAGTCAACCATGTTGGACGCAGAGGTAGGTATTGCGAACACGTTAGTCTCACCAGTGAGCAACTGGTTGACAGTGTATGCACCGACATCAATCTTCATTTCCAGCGGTGGACCGAGATTAGGTGTCAGCTTGATTTCCACAACATGCGGCAAGCTGCATTGAAATTGCTCATAATATGCATGCTGCGATGCATGACTCTCAGCAATCAACTGACCGGAAGGTGAATACAGGTACTGATCTGTCACGTGACCTGCAGTTGGGTCGATGAAACAGATGCGATGATAAATCCCATTGGGCATGCTGATCATACTACTGATTTCATAACGCCCATCAGGCCTTTGAACCGGCCCGGCATCTACATTTGCCGGATCAATCTGCACAAGCCCCAACGCGTCCATCACCCACGATGGATCCACAGGCAGAATGGCTCGCTCTAACTGCTGACGATATTGATCATGTCGGGCGTAGTAGAGCGTCTTTGACATACCCTCCGGTACTTCAAACCAAAACACTTCATCATTGCTGCCCATGTCCATTCCAGCACCCATCACAATTGGCAAACTGGCACGCAGACGGAAATTCCTGTCACGTTCAACGTGCATCGTCGCATTCAGGCGGGGCAAACTTGGCATGCTGAGCATTTTCACTGTCGCCGAGTTCGTACTCAATTGCCGAATCGCCTGATTCCGGTTGACGACACTCGCTATTTGTTCCAGAGAAGGTGTTTCATTGAAAACCGTTGGTGGAGGCGGAAAAGGCATGGGCGCATTTCTCGGAGCGCAGGTGGCACCCCCCGAGACAAAGCATAAAAAAAGTATTCCGAACCAACTGAGTAATCGCATCCCTGCACTCAAATTTTGGTGTCCAACAGAGTTGCCTCTGCCGCTAAATGTTTCATTTCCTGTTTTCATTCGCATGAGTTTTGATGTCTCGTTCGCGTACCCTTGTTCACAACGCGATTTCGCTTCATCTTCACTCATGCTGGTTGGCTTCGACTTCCGAGGCCTCATCTTCCTGATCACCAAGTTCCATTTCTTCCGCTTCACAATAAAGCAGTGCCTCAAGTTCCTCGCGAAGCTGGTCCGACTCACCCCGAGTTATGTTGCAAACCGGAATATCGATTTCGGCTCCGGTGGCAAGAACTTCAACTCGCAGCAAATCGCCTTGAGCCTCCTCCGTCTCAACGGGCCGAACCACCCGCTTCCTCATTAACATCAAAGCGAGCAGGTACCGACTCTTTGCTCTTTCAGGTTGGCTGCCCATTTGCCGCAGCAAATCAGTCAATACTTCAGTGGGGGCGAGAACCATCTTCTTCTGGTCCGATGTGGGCATTCGACACTTCCACCAACCAACGGCTCCCTCCGGCGGTTCCTTCCAACTCTCAGCAGAAAAATCTTGCCGCAGAAAATCATCTCCCGATTCCAACACGACGGAATAATACCACTCACCCTCGCGAAGAGGACGCTTCAAATGATGGCACTGCCGCGTGCATCGACTGACTTTGTATTCACCCAGCATACTTGGATCGTTTCGTATTGGCTCGCGATCTTTCTCGTGAAACCCGTGCGTGAAACACACAGCCGCTTCACCGACCAATTCACATCAGCAGACAGTATCAAAAGTCCAAGACGTTGCGAAAGCCCGATGCTACCGTGACTTACACCGCATCAAATCCACAGCAACCAGCTCAACACCCTTGATCCGGGCCACCGTGAAAATTCATGATTTCTAACGAAACTCAAAGAGGACACTTATGACACACGGCCCCATTCAGCCAAACTTCCAGGGAGAGCCCTTACTCTTTTACCAACGTGATCACTGAGCTGAAAGAAACCGGGAATCAAGCCCCCCGGGTCCTATGGGCACCGTCAGTAAACCTCTGCATTTAGGACAATGCCCTTCGTAAACGAGACGCAATGGGCTCCGGTAAATTCGCCCATAGGTCTTGCAACATTTAAAATGAATCCCAAGGAACGGGACTTTCTGATTACTTGAAGACGCCCCATGTGCGGAAGTCCCTGTCACGGATGAACCACTGCAGACTCCCATTGGTTCATCCGAGGCCTGATCATGCGGATCACTACTGGCATCAAAATTTGGTCGATTCATACACTTGGCTCAACGAAAACTCAATTCCGAGGGACAACGATCCGAGCAGAGTACAAAACAAAGCCGAGTCGATGTGAGGCCAATTTACCTGCGTTTTTTTTCGGTGCTTCTAGGTGATCCGAGAGGTTCACTGGCCACAAATGACTGACGCGATCGGCCCACAGCATTCACTGCTCAGAGACACCGATATACCACTCATCATTTCTCAGGAAAGACGCGGCCTTCCAACGAACGTCAGGGGAAAGAGCGAGCGGAGCTTCGACTCCCCCGTTTGACCGTGGCAACCACAACTTGATTGATACTTGCCTGGTCGCCTTTGTGTTCATGATCGGACTGATGGCAAAACAGATGCCCTGCTCCCCCCAAGACAATTGCCCCACACTGCGACACGAGGCAAAGCCTCGTTGCGCATCCAAGGTCACCTCTGCGTTTCTGGATCCTTCCGTTCCCTTCCCGGATGCTGGTTCGGCCAGTTGATGCTGTCCCGAAATTTGTGGAACGGACACAAGCACCAACTCGGTGAAGTTAGGTCGTGTAGCAAGAAGTGCCAACCGTTGACCATCCGATTCCCAAGCCAAAGCATCACCCAAAGTCGTGTAACGGTGCTCTTCCCTTGCAACAAGGACTCGTGATTCTTTTTTCTTCGTGTCGTACAGCACAATCCCGTTGTCACGAAGAAACGCAATACTCTTTCCATCAGGTGACCAACGTGGTGACGTTCCTTGTCCAAGAGACACTCCCCCCCTCCCATCTGCCGACATCACCCATATCTGTTTTCCCGCTGCTCCATCACCAACCGTCCTGGCACAGACAAACTGACTCCCATCAGCCGACCACGAAGGCTGCTTACCACTGCACAGCTCAGTAATCACTTCGCCTTTCAAATCAGACAACACCACTTGGCTGCCAACTTTGGGATCATTTGAAATTCGATGAAACAGCATGCGAGTTCCATCGGGTGAGACATCAGGCAAACCCAGTACCGGGAATTCCTCATCCTGATAAATCACTGTCCCTGATTTCGCAACATTGCTTTCCATCCGAATGGCGTTCGGCTTCGCTTCATTAAAATCAAATTCATCGAGCGTCAATCGCCGATCACGATTTCGGTCAAGGCGGTGAAAATAGAGACGGCGCTGCAATTGGAACAAATCAGTCTTATGAAAGATAAACTCATCATACGCAAGCACTCCATCGCGGTTCAAATCAACAGGCCGCTTTGACCACGGGTAATTCATATTACCCAGCATGGATACACGAAACTCCTGAAGAGACAAAAGCTGATCCCGATTCTGATCAAACGCTGCGATTGTAGAAGCAACCAGATGCTGTCTCTCTTCTTCTGCCGCATCCTCGACCTCAGTTGCGTCCAATAAACCACTCAGGTCAACATCTGCTTGCCTGAACCATTCGACAGCATCAAAGTAATTTTCGGTATTTTGATAATCGCGGTATTCCCCAAACGTCATCCGCCCATCTTCGTTTACATCCAATCGTTCAAAATCTTCTTTTGAACGTGTGCCCCAACCTTCAATCATGAATTCTTCAAGTGTCACAGAACCATCACTGTTGATATCCGCGACCAGAAATCGGTCGAGTCTCAGAACCCTACCGGTTGGTTCCCGAATCTCATGCCCATCACCCCAGAACATGCCCAACTGATAAGTCAAAAACTTTCTGGCATCAGCACGGTTCATCTGCCCATCACCATCGGGATCCGCCTGCCGCAAGATTCTACCGGTGACAAATTTCTTTCCCTCGGGTGAAATGGAACCGATAAAGTTGGCAACGAAGCTGTGCGAATTCACATATTCGTGAGGACGCGTATTCCATTGCTCGTAAGACTCGTCGAGCGCGGAGACAGCGTTTTCCAGCAGATCATTCACCGGATCAGGGATGCTTCCGCGGATCCATGCCGGACACAGTCCCGAAACCGATGAAAACTCGCCACGAGTCAAAGCACCAGATTGGTCAAAATCATAAAGCGCAAAGTCACGGGTCAGCTCCGCCTTGTTTTCGCGAAGCAGCAAAAACTCATCAAGCTGCAATCGCTCGTTCTGATCCTTATCAAGGCGATCAAACTCAGCTCGTATTTTCAACACCGAGGCAGCCAACTCAACGGGTTCATCAGCGACCACCGGCGAGCAGACGGCTGTCCATATGATGAGCAAGCACAGGTATTTGCGTACTGAAAACAACCGTCAACTACCAGAATGGGGAACGAAGCCTGACCCTTAAAAGATAGTTGTTTGCCTCCGGTAGGACAACGCAGCTCCGCGCATCCCGGCGTCATTATGCAGGACCGTTTCAGCCCGGCTGATACGAAACATCGCCGTTGCACCTGCCTGCAACGAAATGAACCGCATTGAACTTGAAAGCACGCACATCAAGCCCCGAATACCGTCGCCTAAGCCGCCGAGCGGTCCCAACCACCATCCCCGCCACGCTTGCGAGGCCGAATCGAGAAGATGAGTACAGCAAAGGTCATTGCATAAAGCCAATGTGAGCCGAGCACGCCGATTGCAATACACCAACCAACAAGAATCAGTTTTCCAATTTGACTGGTTTTAGGCAGCCATGCGAAAAACAAGCCCAAGGGCAATGCAATCATCATTAAGTGGGTGAGACCTTCATGAACCGATACGCGAACCAACAGAGAACTGGGACCAGTCCAATCAATGGTGCGATCTTCAACTGGAGCAGCCAATGCATAGGCTCCCAAGCCATTGATCCAGACTCTTCCAGCCAACATGGCAACCCAAGTAGCGAAACCGATCACGGTGATCTGTGTGGCAAGCAACCTTTCCGCAAACCCGGCAGTCCAGTGCATTACAACATCTCCACTGCTGCTCTCACGTTTTGCTCGACGCGTAGCGGAGAGTGCTGTCCAAAAGCTTCCTGCTGGTGAAATTGCCGCAGCAAATAAACCAAGGCTCAACAAGGTCTCAGCCAGGCCAGACAACAGCATTGCACGATTTGCCCAACCGACAAACAAACACCACAGCAGAATACTTACCCAACGCCCTCCACGTCCCCACAAAACAACCAAGCAGGTTGCCATCCCGACAATCAGATACAACTGATAAAAAAGAGCACTGTCAGTCAAAAACAAGGGCGAAACGATCCAACTTCCAGCGGATTCCAGCCCTCCTGTTGTCAGAAATTCAGAAACATTGGTTGCCGACAGGGGACCACCCTCGGCATACCAAAAGCTGGCATCAGACCACGCACTCAAGAAATAGATCAACGCGATCACGGCTAACAACCCGCGAATGATGCTGACTGGCTCAACAGGACCGCTGGAAAACCAGTACCTGTCCCAAACGCCGATCTCCGTATCTGCCACTATTTTAAGCGCGTTGCCGTTCGTTTTCATTGCCCTGCCTCCGCCGCAATGAGGCGATTGGATACTGCGTGATCTGCAGACAGAGGCTCAGCGGAAACATCCAATTTCTCTTTGAACCAGGCAACCTGATCAGCCTGCGTGGGATCAAAACGAAAAGCAGATACCCGAGGCTGTGCCGATAACCTCGACTCCTTCAATTGAACCAGCGAAACCTTCGATTTCTCGCGCACAACTCGAGCAAGATAGGGAACGGTGACGCCAACATGTATGTCATTTAAATCGGTAGGGTAGCGAACGATCCTGACTCCCTGAATCGAACGTTGTTTCGCAACCAGGGGCAGCAACAAATCAGCAACCAGACTCGGCTGATCATTCTCGGCCAACATCGCGACCGTCGATAACCAGCGTGCAACTCGGTCGGAGACAGCTAACCCAGGCGTCGACGCAAAACCGCTGGTCTCAGCCGGACCAACGAGCCGCCAAGCCAAATCGTCGGAGTTAGCAACCCCAGTGACGCGGTCTGTCGTCACTTCAATCCGGTGTGGCTGGTCATCAGCATCACCGTAAGTCAAATAGACCGGGCGATCATCAGCAGAAAAATGCGAGGGCCGCAAATAAGGTTGCAGCACCTCCGAGAGCCTCTGGTGCAGTGAAGAAGGCTCAACAACCGCTGTGAAGGAAACCGTAATCGCCATCAAATGAACAGCAACCCATATGGAAAGCCACGTTTTGACGGTCGTGGATGGACCTTCGCACACGGCGTTCGACTGACCAACAACCGCCTGCTCGACACCACTCCGGACTCCCGAGTCCCCAGGCGATTTTGACGTCTTGGTTTTCTTCTTGTTTTTCATTCTTTCCGTGTCCATCACATCTCAGCAAACCCAACTGCAGGATAATTGGGGTGATGGTTGATTGCGCCAAAGGCGGCCGAAAGAAAACCGAATCACCAACAAAAGAGTAGGTTTTAGCCCTAAGATCCTGCCCCAAGCGTGTACCGCAGTGGCCCCAAACGAGTTAGCAGGCTTGCTGACACTCGTAATCTGGAAAACAGCCCGCCAGTATCTGAAAATTGCCTTCGCGAGTTACGCTGCTCCGCGCGATCCTGCACAATCGTCTTCTCATACGCCCCAGATAAAAGCGGCTGAAGGTCGACTGATCCTTCCACCTCCGGAGCCCGCGACATCCAAAGTGCAGCTAGACGGAACGACTACAAACGAACTTAACGATCGCATTCCAGCGACTCAAACTAATCCCGGCTGGGCAGTTTCCTCCCCAAACAACCACCATTTCAGCCATATCTATCGTGATATGGGCACTCTTCATGCTCTTTTGCTGTTACTTTCCGAACCTGGTTGAACGCAAAAACTCAGCCCAGCTAGCCCCACAGCATCTGCACAACTCATCCACGCAGGGAACGACGAATTCACCGCAGGCCTCATACCATCCTAAAAGACCAAGCTTTTCAAGCTATGAACTGCAGCTTGAAAAAGGTCCCGTCGTCCTCACGAATGAACCGGACTGTAATAAATACAGCCCCGCCCAGCTCTGAACAGACAACAGGAGAACGCTTATCGCCGCGT
Organism: Planctomycetota bacterium; assembly: GCA_029977825.1. GTDB lineage: Bacteria > Planctomycetota > Planctomycetia > Pirellulales > Pirellulaceae > Rubripirellula. The sequence goes on from JAPOKD010000019.1 coordinate 21,386, forward strand.
GATAAAGGTGTTGCCTTGTTGGTTTGAATAGCCATCCGACCGCGTGATTCGACCTCCACGACAATTCGCCTGGCTACGAAAGAGAACAGGCTCC
>JAPOKD010000382.1 GCA_029977825.1 Planctomycetota bacterium
AGGGCAGTCAGCGGCACGGTGAGCAATGGTGAGGGTGAGCGAGTGGTACCTTCTGATCCCGCGGACAGACTCGGGGAATCGGAACAATTATCAAAACCTCAGCTCACACCCTTTGGTCCCACCGAGTTGGTTGACCCGACCATCGCACGTGACATTGAATCAAGCATGACTGAGAACTTGCCAACAGACTCGGAGTCTCCTCAATCCTACGCCGAACGAGTCGATCAGACCCTAAGCCTGCTTTCAAACGAAAGCAACTGAGCGCGACGAGTCCCAACTCACGATAGGGCCCAGCTCAATCACATGGCTGCGGAATAAGACTGCACAGAAGCAAGGACTTCAACTGCATGAATGCTCACATCCCCATAGGGCTGGGCTCCATGGAGGTTGCTTACTGGGTGACTCTGCGTGGTGACCCAACCGCTGCTTGACGAGCATCTACTTGTCCGGATTTCTACTCGTCTTCCTGCACCAGATATCCGTCCAGCTGCTACTTGTCATTCGGTGCAGAATCCGCTTGCAGCCGCTCACGCTGAGCCAACAACTTTTTCTGATATTTTGACTGCACCACGTCCACAGTGATCAACACTGCCAGTACGAAATAAAACGTGCTCTTCGCCATTGGCGTGACGTGATGGCCTCCCAACTGAAGCTCCGCCAGGTGCCCTCCTTCACTGACCAGCATTACGCCGACAATGAAGAGAATGAAAAGCCCCAGCACCTCGTACATGCGATTCTTCCGAAGAAATTCAGCGACAAAATCAGCAGCCCACATCATCAACAAACCACTGAACACAATCGCCACGGCCATGATCCAGAAATTTTCCGTCAGGGCCATCGCGCTGAGGATGGAATCAAATGAAAACACCAAGTTCATGATCACAATCAATGCAACGGCCTTCTTGACTGATGTCCCAGCTGTTTTTCCCGGTGCATAAGCAAGATCATCGCTTGCCAACATGTGATAGATTTCCTTGACCGCTGTCCAAAGAATGAAAGCACCCCCAAACAGCACAATCAGACTGTGCCCGCTCAATGACATCGAAACAAAATCGTTGTCTGGCAGAGGAAACCCGGGCAGGGGATCCTCGAGCAGTTTGATCAGATTGACAAGTATGAAAAGCAGGGCAATGCGAAATGCGATTGCTAAACCAATTCCCCAACGCCGAACCATTGATTGCTTATCGAGCGGTACGCGTTTGCTCTCGATGGAAATGTAAAGCAGATTGTCGAAACCGAGAACGGCCTGAAGCAGCACCAGCATCCCCAGGGTAAAAACACCAGAAATGGACCAGAATTCTTGTGTTGTCGCTGCCGCCTCGGATCCTGAGTCGGAAGCCAACTCAGCCAGCAAGCTTGCCCCTTCAACAACCCGCGGTAACTCGATTAGTTCCAACATCGCGTTTTCTCCAGATCCAATTTTCAAGACAGATGCTTCCCATAACGCAAAAAAACATCACGCCATGGTTTCGAAGATGGTCGTCAGAGTATGATGCGGGAAATTCCATACGACTACCAGACGAACCCAGATTCAGGTCCCCAGACTGATGAAAAATTTCATTCCTCATGTTCTAACAATTATCGCCATGCTGCTCACCGGATCCAAAGTGACCGCTGATTCACCGCAGTACTACGAGATTCGCAGCTACCTACTTGGTGAGCAGGGCGATGCCGAGGCGATTCACCAGTACCTGCGAGATGCCCTCATACCGGCGATGAAGCGGCAGCATGTAGGGCCCATCGGTGTCTTTCACAACGCAGCCGAAGATGAATCAGACAGCCCACGTATTGTTGTTGTGATTCCTTATGAAGACGCGGATGCGATTCCCGTCTGCAAAAGTAAATTGACGGAAGATGCGACATATCAGAAGTCAGCAGAATCGTACCTGGCACGGGGGCCAAAAAACTCCGCCTACGAGCGAATCGAGAGCGAATTGCTAGTGGCGATGGATTGCATGCCGTTGTTAAAAGTCCCGAAGAATCAGCTTGAGAACCACGACCGTGTTTTCGAACTCCGTGTTTATGAAAGTGCCAACGAACGCCTGGGCGATCTGAAGGTCCACATGTTCAATAATGGCGAGGTCCCGATCTTCCTCGACTGCGGCATCCAACCCATTTTTATCGGGCAAGCGATCATTGGTCCCTTTACCCCTAATCTCAGCTATCTGACAGCCTATCCCAGCGAAAAAGCGAGAAACGAAGCGTGGACAGCTTTTCGCGCGCACCCAGACTGGCAAGTTTTGAAAAAGATCTCCAAATATGCGGGTACCGTGAGCAAAATTCACAAATATGTACTCACACCAGCTGCATATTCTCAGATCTGAACAAACGGATTTGCAGTCTGATGAAGTAGCGGCTCCCGACCTGCGGTGCTTTACGCCTTACCCAGCCGTTAAACCCAGTGCCGGATGCCAAGACGGATCCGTGATTCCTTGACAGCAGAGGCTGGGAATCGGCGCGATTTGCCGTTACGATTTGGCACATGACACCAATGATGCGGCAGTACCACGAGGCGAAAGCAGCATGCGGAGACGCATTGCTGTTTTTTCGCATGGGCGACTTCTACGAACTCTTTCTCGACGATGCCAAAGTCGCGGCAAAAATCCTGGGATTGAACCTGACCAGCAGGGACAAAGACAGTGACAACCCCACGGCGATGGCAGGCTTTCCGCACCACCAACTTGATGCCTACCTGCAGAAACTGATCAAAGCTGGCTTTCGGGCAGCTGTTTGCGAACAGGTGGAAGACCCCAAAACGGCGAAGGGTCTGGTCAAACGGGAGGTCACACGAATCGTCAGTGCAGGCACTCTGACTGATGATGGGCTTTTGAACCCCAACGAAGCCAACTATGTTGCTGCTGTCTGCCTGCAGCACGATAAACGTGGCGGAAAGACCGAGGAAGAACCTCAGGTGGGAATCGCGTGGGCCGAACTTTCAAGTGGCAGATTTGAAGCTGGAACCTTTGCGAAATCACGTATCGAAGATGAGCTCGCGAGAATTGGCCCGGCGGAAGTAATTTTCCGAGAAGATGATATCCACTTCAGTCCTGACACAACCGCACCGTGGTCATGGACTCCGCGACCAGCATGGAGCTTTGCTGAAGATTCTGCAAACGAAACTTTATGCAAGCAGTTTTCAGTGCACAACCTTGAAGGATTCGGTTTTGAACTTACCGATGTACCTGCAATCCGTGCTGCGGGAGCCGTGCTGACCTATCTACAGGAAACACAACGAAGTGGGCTGGATCATTTCCAATCTCTTGCATCCCATCGCCGTAGTGGCTTTCTTCAAATTGATGCAGCGACTCGACGAAGCCTTGAAATCACGCGTACCCTTAGAAGCGGGTCCCGCGAGGGATCATTACTGGGCGTCATCGATCTCACCTGTACGCCAATGGGTTCACGCCTACTGGCTGATTGGATTTCAGCTCCCCTGATCGACACAACGGGGATCAATCAGCGTCTTGACGCTGTTGAAATGCTGTCGGCAGAAACCGGCTTTAGATCGGATACTCAAAAGACGTTGAACCGGACGTTTGACCTGACCCGTTTGCTGGGTCGCATTGCCACTGGCAGAACCGGACCTCGTGATCTTCAGCAGGTTGCACGCACGCTTGCCAGTTTGCCATTGCTGAAGGCTCAACTCGCAGGCAGACAACCTGAACGCCTTTGTTTTATCGACGCTCATTTGCACCTTTGCCCAGACCTGCGTCAAAAACTTGAATCGGGTCTTGCCGACGAATGTCCCCTTACTGCAGCTGATGGAAATTTCATTCGCGAAGGCTTCGACCCTGAACTCGATGAGTTACGAACCCTCGCCAAGGGAGGCAAGGAATGGATTGCCGCCTACCAGCGTGACCAGATGGAGCAGACTGGAATTACCAACCTCAAAGTTGGATACAACAAGGTATTCGGATACTACCTTGAGGCCACCAATGCACACCGAGACAAGGTCCCTGACTTTTATATCCGCAAGCAGACATTAAAAAACTGCGAGCGATTCATCACACCGGAACTGAAAGAGTACGAAGAGAAAGTCCTGGCCGCTGACGAAAAGGCTTCATCGCGAGAACAGTTGCTATTTCAGCAACTTCGTGACGAAACCCACCGACAGCTATCAACGCTGCAGGAAGTGGCCATGGCGATCGCTGAACTCGACGCGTTGGCAGCGTTGGGTGAAATATCAAGCCGAAGAGGCTGGGTACGGCCTACTTTGAATGATGAATCTGTTTTACGCATCCATGGCGGGCGTCACCCAGTGCTTGACGTCACTTTGCCGCAAGGCGAATTCGTTCCCAACGATTGTGTCCAATCACCCGAAACGGGAATGATTCTCCTGATCACCGGGCCCAACATGGCTGGAAAAAGCACTTACATCCGGCAAGTCGCCTTGATAACCCTTTTGGCTCAGGCGGGTTCATTTGTGCCGGCTGACTCGGCAGACATCGGGATCGCTGACCGGGTATTTGCTCGTGTGGGAGCAAGTGATGAACTCAGTCGCGGCCAGAGTACTTTCATGGTGGAGATGGTAGAGACGGCCAGAATTCTCAACACCGCGACATCACGTAGTCTTGTGATACTGGATGAAATTGGCCGTGGTACCAGTACCTACGACGGACTTTCGCTCGCTTGGGCAATCACCGAACATCTTCATGAGCAGATTGGTTGCCGGACTCTCTTTGCCACTCACTATCACGAATTGACTCAACTCTCTGAATCGCTGCCGCGTGTATCCAATCTGAACGTTGCAGTCAAAGAATGGAATGACGAAGTCGTATTTCTGCACCGCATTGTCAAAGGAGGTGCTGACAAGAGCTACGGCATACACGTTGCCAGACTTGCTGGGATACCTGCCGAAGTCAACGAGCGAGCCAAGGATGTTCTTTCGCAACTGGAAGCTGATCATCGTGATGCCTTTGATAGACCGACCATTCAAACACCAGGCCCAGACACGACAAACGGGCAATACCAACTGACACTATTCGGTTTCGCAGATCACCCACTTCTCGACGAAGTGCAAAAACTGGACGTCAACACGATGACACCAATGGATGCGATGAAATTCCTGCTGGATGCCCAGCAGAAACTGAAATCCGATACACCATCACAACAAACGTCACCGCCTCACCAAACGTGAGAATTTTTAACCAGTTCGCGGAACTGCTGTTCCAACTTCGCCTTGAGCCTGGCGGTCCTGGCGGGATCTTCATTTGCGATATTTCTTGACTCACCGATATCTGTATCAAGATCATAGACTTCGATGTCAGTAAGCTCGGCATCGCGTAAGCGACTCGCACTATCGACTGTGACATTCTGCAGCTTGGCGAATTTGCCACCATTCAACTTTGCCAAAACCTTCCACCGCCCGTCACGCATGGCGACTCTGGCATCATTGAGTGCGTTAAAGTACGCCCAGACAAGTGGTTTATCGCGAACAAAATCTCTTCCTTCCAGTACCGGCAGAACATTTGCGCCGTCAAGGTCAAGATTTCCGGGCACATCCGAATTCGCCAAATCACAAAACGTCGGCAACAAATCGAGTGCAGACACAGGGGTTGAAACTGGCTTTTCAGCAGGCTGAATTCGCCCCTTCCAGTTCACAATGCCTGCCACGCGGAAACCCGCGTCCGTCGTGTGTAGCTTCATGCCCCGAAGTGGCCCGGCACGCCCATAGGAACGGGCCGCACCCCGATAACGGTTCAATGTCTCCGGCCCATTGTCCGAGGTGAAGACAATCAGCGTGTTATCACGACGCTTCAACTTTTCCAGACCTGCGAGCAACTCACCAACAGCCGCATCAACATTGGCA
>JAPOKD010000990.1 GCA_029977825.1 Planctomycetota bacterium
ACTCTTTTTCCGCACTCTTCTTGAATTCGCAGCATGGATCAACGTGAAATTCTTCGAAAAAATCGCCAAGTCTACGATGCGATGGCAGCAGCTGACTCACCCCTCTGCAGACCGGCAAAGGACGAGGAACTCAGTGACCCGCTCGCAACCGTGGATGCAGCTGGCTGGCTGGGAAACTCGATCCAAGGCCGGAATTTGCTCTGCTTGGCGGCGGGAGGAGGGCGTCAAAGTTCCCTTTACGCAGCTGCGGGAGCAAATGTCACCGTTGTCGATATCAGTGGTGCCATGCTTGAACTTGATCGCCGCGTAGCAGCAGAAAGAGGTTATTCGATTCGCCTCTTCGAAACTTCCATGGATCAGCTATCCATGCTTCGAGACGGTGAGTTTGACATCGTCATCCATCCTGTAAGCACCTGTTATCTGCCAAACATCCAACCCGTATTTCTGGAAGTCGCGCGAGTCCTGAGATCAGAAGGCACCTACATCAGCCAACACAAACAGCCCACAAGCCTGCAAGCCACGGTGGACCGGGCTGACGGCCACTACCAAATCCAACACCGCTATTACCGTGATACGCCCATTCCAGCTGCTACCTCAACCAGCACCAACAGTCGTCGATTACGAGAATCCGGCGCCGTCGAGTTCCTGCATCGCTGGGAGGAAATCATTGGTGGCATGTGCCGCGCTGGCTTTGTGATCGAAGACCTTAGCGAACCGATGCACGCCCGAAAGGATACGCAAGCAGGCACGTTCGCCGATCGCGCCAGCTACATTGCGCCCTACGTCCGCGTGAAAGCAAGAAGAAAGGGGCAACATTCCGCCGACGCCTCACTTTGGCTGCCCAAAACCTGAGCAACTTCAACAATTGCGTGACCGAACGCCCAGCCAAATCGCCACAATTCCTGAGCCGACTAAAGCAGCGATCAAAACGCCACCCAGCTTCCATCCATTAGCAGACTGTTCATTCATCCGCGGATCGGCGCCCGTTGCCTTGGCAGACACTGACTGCTGCTCTAAAGCAGTCGGATCATCTGCTGCTTGTGCGGCAGCACCGGGCTTCAGCGGTGCTGCAGGGGACACCGCCGAAGTACCCAAAGGGATATCAACGAACTGTGGAGACAAATCCGCTTGCGGGTCCACGATTACGACCGTATCCCCCCCCAAGGCCTCGCTCCAGTTCGCCGACATTAACAAATCCACACCGGGGTTCTGTGTCTTTACTGTGCAACTGCATTCACCCACCATGTATTGGCATGCGTTCATGACCGTTTGTGACGACAGGTTCTTTGCGTCAATTGCATCAAGCATCCGGCCACGTCCAAAAATCGGGATCAACCAGGGTCCCGAGGATGAGGTCGCCAAGCCACTTCCCATCGCCCGCAATGCTTCTTCATTCTGATCATCATACGCCAGCCGAGCAATTTTAAAATCAACTCTCAGGGGTACGTCACAGCGAAGAACATCATCAAGTGATGCTTCCGGATGCTGCTGTAGATACTCATTTGCCCCGAATCGGGGAATAACACCCTCGGGAATGTTTATTTCCGCCATCGCCTGCTGTACGCCAGAACGCAGCGTTGCATCAACCTGCTGATTCAATTCTGAATCTTCACACTCGACCAAAACAAAAACAGCAGAAGCGCCGGCAACCAATTCATCAGCAACTTTAGTCCGCAAAGGAGAATTGAGCCAAGCCTCAAGGGTCGCGTTTGTAAACGATCCTTCCCAACAGAGTTTCCGTTGACCATTTCGTTCAGGATAAAAAACCTGCAAGTGAGGTGTTTCTACTGTCGGGTCAAAGTCTTCAAGTTGCCACTGCTGCTGAGGAGACAGTGTCGCAAGATCAATCACCTGCAGTTTTACATTGGCAGTTTCAGTTGCACTGGCTTCAGTCACCCGCTTGATCGACTGGGCCACTTCTTCGTCCGACTGCCCATTGAGCATGACCACCATGGTGTACCGGTCAACGTCCCAGCGTTCCAAAGCGTACCGAAAAACAGGGACCTTACATGCCAACGC
>JAPOKD010000715.1 GCA_029977825.1 Planctomycetota bacterium
ACACCAAAAGCCAACCGTGCAAAGTCAACCCAATTCTGCTGTGGCGTCATCCCATTGGACGCCTGAGAACCGTGTGCGTGAGTATCAATGAATCCTGGAGCGACGACCTGTCCCTTTGCATCAACTTGATAAGCGTCATCAGGAACAGTCACCTGTGCAGACTTGCCAACAGCAACAATGCGGTTCCCATCGATCAGGATCGTACCTGAGTCAATCACCCCCTCAGCTCCCATCGTCAAAATCCGAGCATTGACGATTGCTGTTTTTCTTTCAGGCTTCGCGTATTTCGCATTGAATCCAATGCCAAGTTTTTTTGGATCATCCTCGGGACTGCTCAGATCGCTTGTGAATAGATCTGGCCCCAAACTCCAATGCACAAGCTCCGAGTTCCCTGAAAAGTGGATGAAGTCACCGGCTTCAGAACTGACGCGCCGCGTCGGCAGGCCTTTTCCATTAGGGCCAACTTTAATACTGCGGCCAGACTGGACGAACGGTGCCACATAGACGTGGAAACGCTCAATGAACGCGATCGTTTTGGAGTCTGGCGAAATACGAAAATCAGTCGCCCATGTGCTGCTGTAATGTGTCCGCTCCTCCTTCCCCTGTAGATCAATTGAACGCAACTCAAGGTTATCAGCCTCTTTCTCAGAATTCTTCTGCTGAAAAAAGACGCGGTTTTGTTGCTTGCCAAATTGCGGCCGGAATCCCGTTTTCGAAATTCTGGTTCCTTCACCGTCCCGCGTGGGAATTGAGTAAAGTCCCGCCTCCCGCGACCAAAGCGGGCTGGTGATTCCGCCACCACTCTGCTTGCGATAGACAATTAGCTGACCATCGGGAGCAAAAACAGGATCAATGTAGTGCCCAGGCTCGGGTGTCACGATCCAGTTTTCGTTCTGCGCTGGATCAACCGAAGCGATTCGCACACTTCCCAAAGTCGCGTCGTTCCACGTTGTGTAAACAACGTATTTCCCATCACGTGAAAAGCTCGGGCAGAATTCAAAATGCGTTTCCTGACTCGTCAGCCTCTTTGGTTCTCCGTCTGGAAGCTCACGAATATAAATATGACCCAATGCCTGATATACGACGCGGTCACCCGTGGGAGAAACGCTAACCCAACGCAGCATCCTGACATCAAAGCTCTCACCACCAACTTTCTGTGCAAAGCGAACCGCCGGTTTGATGGCACGCTTGTCCTTGATATGAAACGGAATGATTTCAGCCGTTCCGGCACCCACATCAATCCGCCGTATCTTTCCTTTCGCCCAGGCTACGATCGACTTGCCATCTGGCATCCATGCGAAATGCGGGTAGACCCCGTGGATTGCCCACGCCTCTTGCATGTCACGTTCCAGCAGGTCGTACACTAACCGTACAGCACCCGACTTGAGGTCAAACAGATGTAACGCGGTTTTAGCGCCCACTCTTCGCACGAAAGCCAGTTGCTGCCCATCGGGTGATGGCGTCGGGCGACAAGCACCACCGGCCCCGCGCAGCAAAGTTTCTGTTTCTCCATTCTCCAAATCAAGGCGTTTGATCGCATAGATCCCTTTGATTGAATCCTTGTCGTATTCAAAATCACTACCGGGTGTCACGTCCTGCGAGTAATACAGATACCTTCCATCGGGAGAGAACACCGGTTCATTGACATCTTTCTGATCGCTCACACGAGTCGTAAGAGGAACGCCCGCCGTTGAATTCAACTCGATTGAGTCTCTGTGGTACATCCACATTTCACCTGCACCGAGTGATCGTCGACTTGTGAAATGTTTGCGTCCAATAAGGTATTTTCCATCTGGCGACCACGAGGCGCCATTCAGCAATCGATACGATTCCTTCGTCACCTGCTTGGGCTCTGCGCCGCCCAGCGGCAGTATCCATAAGTTGTCACCAGCTTTCTTGTCTGCCCCTGTTCTGTCACTCGTAAAGGCAACTTCCAGGCCGTCTGGGCTGTAAACGGGCTGCATGTCCCACGCGACTCCCGACGTCAGTTTTTTCGGCAAGCCGCGCCCATCTTTTCCATCCGCTCCCTCGATGGGCATTTCATACAAATCCCCGAGCAGATCAAACACCAACTTCTTGCCATCCGGACTTACATCAACCGTCAGCCAAGTGCCCTCGGTGGTATCAATCACCTGCTCGATTGTCTTGCCAGGTGTCTCCTCAATATTCCAATCCTTCTGTTCTTCAGTTGAGTCACCGGTTCCTGAGGCGACGTCATTCACCTCCCCAGCCAGCGCCGAAACTGAAAAGACACTCAATATGAAAACAGGTAAAACACGGGCTAGACTGAACACAGTTACACTCACAGGTACGATTCAATGAAAAATTGCAAAAGACACAAGAGTTGTCTGCCTTTAGCTTACTCAATTCCACCCAAGCGTCGATGGCGTGCTTGAACATAGCGTCCGTCCCCCGCGCGGTTTACTGCCGGAACAAACTCAACACCCCAGCATGAAATTCGAGCTGGCGTCATCCTGTTCGCTAAATCATTCCTGCCGCAGGATTCATGGCCCGATAAACGGCCAGCGCCATCAAAATGGCCCAAGCCAGCGCCGGTGATCGCAGCTAAAAAAACCAGCCGACGCCAAGACACCTCAGGCCCACAATGGCGTGTTGTTTGGAGCCACACAAAGAAGGGTTACTGCATCAAAGCCAACCGCGACACAAAAGCTCCGTCAACAAACGAGATATCGGAAAACTGACGAGCAGAAACGCTGTGCACGAGCCATGGTTTTCTGCGAAGACTCTACCCCGAAGCGTGGCAATAAAAAAAAGCCCATCCCAGAGGGGAAAGGCTTTTTACTATTTTAACGATGGCTGAACAACGCTTTGACAGCGGTAATCATGCGACCTTCTAACGCTTCTTCATTCTAGAATCGAATCGTGAAACGTGAGCTTCCACCACCGATCGTAATTCCACGGCTGTGATAACCCGGCCACGAGTTGTAAAGCCTCGTGTCGACATGCCCGAAAGGCCGGACGGGGCTGACGCGTTCAGCGCGATGCCGCACCCGGTTTAAGACCCGTACGTCATCCTGCAGATAGTGGATATTCAATTCCATCGAATGCATTAATCTTCGCAGATGAACTGTTGATCCGTGAATACGACAATGCCCACGAAAGGAATCTTCCTCAATATGCTCGATTGTTCTTTCAAGGTGATGAAAAGCCGAATCGAGTTGCCGCAAGTCCGACTCCAAATGAGCTACGCATCCATGATTGTGAGCGACCTCGTGCATGTGCTCAGCGAGCCGAGCAAGACGCCGGGTATCAACAAGCAGGTGGCCATAGTCGGCCGTATGCCGATAAACTGCAACCTCTCGTTCAATCGCCCTCGCCTGACGCTCCACCGTAAGTGCAAGTTCATCAATGTGGCGGTAAGTATCAGCAACCGCGGTGCCCGAAACTACCGAGCATGCCAGAGTTAACGCAGCTGCTGTCTTTGCAAATAATGTCATGGCCGTGCCTTCAATTAAAATTTCGCGGTTGATGTCTGCACGGCTTTAATGCAGCAGGTGTGCCAAACCAATTCACCACCGACCGTCAAAATCCAAAATATGACCGATTGCCCGTGAAAACCCGTGTTTCACAGCAGCCGCCAATGTTTTGCTTGCGAG
>JAPOKD010000123.1 GCA_029977825.1 Planctomycetota bacterium
ATGCTCCCCGGACTCAGCCTTTTTGACATGACCGGACAGACCGCCATCGTTACCGGTGGCACCAAAGGACTCGGCAAAGCCATCGCCGAAGGGCTTGCGTCAGCCGGGGCCAACATTGCAGTGATCAGTCGCAATCAATCGGAAGCTGAGGCTGCAGCACAGAAGATAGCAGGCACCTACCAAACCCAGACCATGGGGCTTGAAGTTGACGTTACCCAAGAAGCAGAAATCGAGGCGATGGTGTCGACTGTATTTGACAGGTTTAAGCGAATTGATGCTCTGGTCAATAATGCAGGAATCAACATCAGGGGTCCAATCACCGAACTCTCTCTTGAACAGTTCCGTGAAGTTCAGCAAGTGAACGTCGAGGGAATCTGGATTACAACCCGCGCAGTTCTGCCGATCATGAAGCAACAGGGCTGCGGTCGCGTGATCAACCTGGCCAGTACTCTCGGCCTCGTTGGACTGGCAAATCGAACACCCTACGCAACCAGCAAGGGAGCAGTAGTGCAACTGACACGCGCCATGGCACTGGAGTTTGCTGAAAATGATATCACGGTGAACGCGATATGCCCTGGGCCTTTCCTAACACCGATGAACGAGCCGATTGCAGATACCGAGGAAGCCAAGAAATTCATTGTTGGCGCTGTGGCAATGAATCGCTGGGGTAGACTGGAAGAGATCCAAGGCGCTGCGATTTACCTTGCCAGCCGCGCATCAAGTTTCACAACGGGAAGCATGCTCGTCGTCGATGGCGGCTGGACTGCACGCTAATGAACTGCATCGGGTTGATTGAAACTTGCAATCCAGCTTCTGCAATCAACGTCCACGGACACCATGCTTTTTGCACAGATCATCGAGAAACCACAGCCCAAGTTACTTAGAGGACAACAGACCGTTTTTCCTCTGCCCGCAAACCCAAATTACCGTATCGGTGGTAATCATGGCTAATTGACTGCTCCTGCACGTACCACATCAGCTCGATGCGACCCTCGGTACAAACCGGCGAGTCTGCCACGTGGACGTACCGATCCAGCACAGCACGCCGGACAGCCATGGGAACACGATCCGGCGATGCATAACGCAGCCGACTGACTCCCCCCCACTCCACCGCCTCGATCAACTCTTCATCTGTTTGCTCGACAAATTCAACATCGGCGGCCCACGACTCAGTCATGTCGTGCAAGCGTGCCAAGTTTTCCGCATGCACGCCCTCTGGAGCACTGACGATTGCTCTGCAAGCAACCGCTTTTGCGGCCGCTACACGCAACACAATCTCGCGCCAGGTATCTTCTGCAGCAACGCGTATCACCAGCACGGGCATGGGAACGTAACGTCGCAGGTTGTCCTGGCCGACCAGGCAGAAGTGGTCGTGAGCTCGCAGGAACTCGTCCGCAGCGGCACGCTGATAACCAGCAATCGCATGACACAGAATTCTCACCTCGTCCTGTTCGGCTACATCGGAATCAGCAACGTGCTGCTGTAAAGCACTAGCCAAATCTGCCAATTCAGATTGCCCCAAATGGTCCTGGTCCGGCCCCTCGTCCATGGCGGACTTCATGGCAGTCGGACAGGCTTCGATGTTCATCAACTGCGCAACATAATTTGGGCCCCCTGCCTTTATCCCGGGACCAAAGGCACTTCTTCCCATGCCGCCGAAAGGTTGCCGCAACACAATAGCTCCGGTGGTGGATCGGTTCAGATACAGATTCCCGGCTCGAATTCCAGCTAACCACTGTGCTTGCTCTCGATCGTCCAGACTCTCGAGTCCACTCGTTAGGCCGTAGCCTGTTTCGTTTACGATTTGAATCGCTTCAGAGAGTGACCGAAAGCTCATCACCCCCAACACGGGACCAAAAAACTCAGTCAGGTGCGTGTAGCTACCACGCTGCACGTTCCACTTGATTCCCGGTGAATAGACACAATGATGACCATCCACGCGTCGCGGCATTAACGCCCACGATTCCCCTGTCTCCAATTCCTTCAGGGCCTTATTCAAATCGCCGTTGGGCGGAGCAATCATCGGCCCCATGCGATTGGAAGTGTCCCATGCAGAACCTACCTTCAGACTTTTAGCGGCATCAACCAAGGTTCCCCGAAACGCCTCATCGTGGAACACTTCCTCTTCCAGAAGAAGCAAGGATGTGGCCGAGCACTTCTGACCACTGTGCCCGAATGCTGACTGCAGCACGTGCTTGATCGCCTGATCACGATCAGCCATTGCGGTCACAATGGTTGCATTCTTTCCACCAGTTTCCGCAAGCAGTCGCATTTGCGGCTTGGCACGCAGCATATTCAAAGCGGTATCTGTTCCACCGGTCAGAATCACGGTATCAACCCGATCATTGGTGACAAGTGATTCACCCACCTTGCGGCCAGGACAAGGCACAAGCTGCAAAGTTTCCCGCGGCACGCCCCCCCGATAAAAACACTCGCATAATAGACTAGCGATCAGGACGGTATTGGATGCTGGTTTCAAAACCACGCAGTTCCCTGCAGCCAGCGCCGCGGCAATTCCACCACAAGGTATGGCGATTGGGAAGTTCCATGGCGATACAACCACAACGACGCCTCGGCCTTTTGTTGCGATCCCCTCGAGTTGATCAAACGCAACAGCGGATCGCGAATAAAACTCAATGAAATCGACCGCCTCTGAAACCTCCGGGTCACTCTCCAGTAATGTTTTTCCACCTTCAGCAAGCGCGGCTCCCATCAGCGAAGCACGAGCCTTCCGCACTTCATCGGCCACTCGAGCAAGTACTTTTCGCCGCTCTGGTGCCGAAAGGGAACGCCAGCCCGAGGGATCCTGATCTGCGACCACAACCGCATTTTCAACGTCTTGGCAGTTGGCCTCTACATACCTCGCAACAATGGTACCGTCACGCGATGGGTCGAAAGAATCACGGACAACGCGATCCTCAGTGACCAGTTGACTTCCAATACGAAGATTTACTTTTGCTGCGTTTTCATCACACCTGCCAACCCAATCATTCACGATCTGATCCGCCCACAGTGAATTAGCTGGAAGGCTGAAGTCAGTATCCGGTTCGTTGACGAAACCATCCAATGGTTGTTCGCTGGTTGCGTCCGGAAATTCGCCAGCGGCCGCCTGGCTGCTGACGCCCATGTCGCCGGCGACATGGGCAACAGGTAGTTCGCCAGATGGTTCGGTTACACTTCTGCAGGTCCGAATTTGCTGCCGACGGGGTTCCACCGGCAACTCTTCGATTTTATCAAACGAAGCAAGAAATCCGTTCTCAAGTATGTTCCAGGCATCCGACTCAACGGTGATATTGAACGCATGACGCAGGAAGTTCTCATCTCCTGTATTCTCATCAAGACGCCGCACAAGATATCCGATGGCATGAATGAAATCTTCTTTCTGGCACGCCGGTGCATACAACAGGACACTATTCGTTAATTCATGTAGCGCACGCCTCTGATGATTGGCCATACCCTCGAGCATTTCAAACTGAAGGCTCGCCAACGCATCGGCTTCAGTCGCAAGCACTAACGCATAGCTGATGTCAAAAAGGTTATGCGACGCTATGCCGGGTCGGACAGCCGCCAGATTTTCAGCTCGCAGCGCAAAGTTCACCATCCGCTTGTAATTCGCATCGGTTTCAAGCTTCGATTTGAAAGGCGCTTGTGGCCAACCCTGTAACGAAGCCTCCACACGTTCCATCTCCATATTTGCCCCTTTGACAATACGAATCGTCACTGGAGCTCCCCCCTGCTTGACCCGACACTTCGCCCAATCGGTCAGCGTCTGCTGCCATGCATACGAATCCGGGATATACGCTTGAAGCACTATCCCCGCAGCCACCTCTTTCAGCCCCGGGCGATCCAGAGTTTTCATGAAGACTTCGGCAGTCAAGGAAAGGTCCCGATACTCCTCCATGTCCATGTACACAAACTTTGGAACAATACTGCCATCGGTGCGTTCAAAGGTCCCCTTCGCCGCTGCCCGATACAACAACTCCATCCGGTCACATAGCGGCTCGATGCAGGCTTGCCGAGCGATCGGTGAAATCTGGGAGTAAATCGTGGAAATCTTGACCGACATCACCTCGACCTCGGGCAGTTGAAACGCCTGCAAATACTGTTTTAATCGTCGGGTCGCTTCTTCCTCACCCAGAATTGCCTCACCGAGAAAATTCACATTCATGCGCACGCCCTCATTGCGCCGCTCTTGCAGATGCTTGCACAATACGTCTCGCTCAGCGGGGATGATGACATTCGCCGTCTCTCTCCGCATTTTGTCCTTGACCAAGGGAATGGTGACACCCGGCAGGTAACTGCCGAAGGACTGGAACCCCATCAACAGAGTCCGTTCCATGGGACTAAAAAACCTGGGGATCCCCTGCACATCCAAAATGTGCACCAACTGGTCCGCCGACCTGGCTGCCGCCTCAGACCGAAACGCCTGATCTGTCAGGGCGGTCAGGGTGACCTTGTCTGTCGGATTCTGGATCATACGATCCAGTTCGGTCTGCTGCTTCCGCTCCTCCGGAGTTTGCAACACATGAGCCCGTTTCTGCAATTCTCTGGCCAGAAACAACGCCTTTTGAACAACCGTGTTGCCCGCCGAAGCATCAGCCTTGAATTCACCCAACAACGCACGGGCTGCGGCATCGATTCCTGATCCGTTCATCTCAACCTCCTTCAGCAACGCAAAAGAAAAAAGTCCACCCGACAATTCCAACGCGACGACTCTATGCAGACACCAGCTCGCATTTTGCCTGCCTGTCACAGCAGCCCGACGTCCGTCCAGCTTTTCTGGTATTCAATCTCGTGAATCACAACCTGTTTACCCGCTCCTCCAAACGCGATGATTCAGTTTGCCCTGTTTCTGAAACACATTCCACGCACAAGCCTCTGGCTATCATCACTGGCGACTTCCACCTGAGAGCCATCACACTTGCCAGCGCTCGCGACAGGTCCCCGAATAGCGTTGACATCAAGTGCGAATCGGCAGAGTAGAAACCACTTTGGAATCCGTATTTTCTCCATCATACGAATGCATCACAATTCGTGTTCTCGGGGAAATGCCGGGTAACCCACTAAGGTGAACCCTGCCTTGGGCATCACTTCGCGTACCTCGGATGGGCTTTCCATTGGTTTCGGCAAGAAACACGTCAGCGTTGGGAAGTGTTAGCAGCTCGGGCAAACGACATTCATCAACGCGGCCGGTTTCTTTCGCTGAAGCGGAAAGAACACCACCTCCTCTCGGAGCATCCAAAGGCCCGTCGACCAGATTGCGAATCCGCATTCCGATTTTCGGATCACTACCTTGTGGATCAAATTCCATCTCAAGAAAGTTCCAATAGAAGGGATCACCGGGCTGATGTGGATTCTGCTCTGGGTCCACAAAACTTTTGTGATACAGCGCCGTCACCTCCAACTCGCGATCATCGATATCTTTCATTTTAGCGTTAAAGCCAGGCACCAACGCACGACCACCAGACCGGCCTATGGGCCCAAAGCTGCATTCAATGACCCTGTGCTCAACGTTTTTCATGATGCATCCGTTATGCACATCTCCATAAACCGACACCACCCCAGAGCGACTTCCCAGCAACTCCAAAACACGGTCGGCTCCCGCTTTGACCCAACCTGCGTAATCTGCAGTGACTCGGTCACGCTCATGAAAATGTCTCGGGTGCTCAGTACTCACGGATTTACGATACCGGGTCCCTGCCCAGACTGTATGCAAACCATTGACTCCGGTCACACCAATCAACGGAGAAGAATCGGTCGCAAGCAATTCCTGAAACCAGCCAAACTGTTCTTCTCCCAACAGGCTACGTGTAGGATCAGTACGCCCATAAAGACTTTGAAACTTCCCCCATCCCTGATCATCCCAGATATCAACATCCTGACTGCTGCGCCACAACCGTGAATCGAGAATAACTAGCGTGAAATCTCTTTCCGGCATCTTCCATGCCCGCCATTTTTTTGGATTCACAGCCGGGTCAACATGCTCAGCACCCGTTGTGAGATGATGCACGATTTGAAAATTCCGACGCATGTAACTTGGATCCTGCCCCAAGCCATCCTGATTCCGGATCAAAATCTGCTCGGGCCCTTTTACATCATCCATGCCATAATCATGGTCGCCCGGATTGAGCACATTCCAATGCCTCATCATCTGCCAGCGACTTGTCGGGCCACAAATTGACCACGCGATGATTTTGTAGGCGTCATCCGTACTCGGTGGGTACATGACCAATTCCATGTACCACACATCGTCCTCCCAAAGCATGACTTGAAATCCATACTCGTCGAGATGCATGTAGGACTGTTCCGAGGGTTGGTCACGAAACTGCCATTGGTCCTTCGCACCCGTCAGTTTCCACGACGAACCTATGCGTTGCTGCAATCCGGAAGTGATGGCATGACAAGACAACCCGCAAACCTTGTAGGGTGCTGTCAACCTTGGTAACCGGCCTACGTAGTTCCCATGTGCGGGGACATCTCCCACAAGCCCTGTACCGGGTCCACATGCATCAGAACCCACGCGGTCATCGGCAGTGACATTAACGCCATCTTTCCAAACGGTGTAATAGTGCGTGCATTCGCTGGGAGCATTCGGCAGCGCTACGTCTACCACTGCCGTGTAACGACGCCATTCATTATTAACAATTCCCGTCGCACCACAGACAGGAACATTCAACCAGCCCCCCTCTGGGTCTGGTCTATCAGCGACCCTGATTTCAACCTGTTCTCCATTTGATGCAAAAATCGCAATCATCCGGACATGCCACGCTGCCCCCACTCGCTTGAGCGTATCACCTAGCGGATAGCAATTCAGACATTCTGCTACCCCCACATCCCGCTTCACGTTCTTCCCCGGACCCACCACGAACTCATTAACTTCAAAATCGATCAATCCACGAGCAACAATCCCAGCAAAACCGGTGACACGATCCTCTGAAAAACGATGCTGAACAGAAAAATTCTGCCCCCCTACTTGCATGCTTGCCCGCACTAAAACCTGACTTGCGTCATCGGGACGCGAGCCACTTGGGCGCAACCTACCCACGCTGACCCTCAACTGGCACACATCTCCCGCCTTCAATCGGATCGCCGCCGATTCTGCCAGAACACGATCACGCGACACAGCGTCCCCACCCTGCGACGCCACTTTACCTGCTGCCGTCCCCAGAATTTTCAGTTTTCCATCATCAGCCCAGACAATCCTGACGACCTGCCCAAGCTTTCCATAACTCTCCAGGACTGACCGCCCCCCAATGGCAATTCCCATGACTCCAAACCCGTCCTGGTGCATCGCCCACTCCGGATCATCTCCCGAAGGCACACCGGGGCGATCACTTCGATAGGTAAACCGCGCACGCACCGAATACTCCGGTTCAAGATGCCATTCAGTCGCATACAGAACTCCGGTCGGAAGTGATGGATCATAGTCAGTTTTGAATTCAAACCCGTTGGTTTCTGCATGAAAAGGAAAGCCCGTACGCCGAGCGCGGTCACCGTAATTCCGCAACCTGCGACGCAAAGCTCCTCCCTCAACCTTCCAAAATCCGGGATTCAACGTCTGCCATTGATGACCATGAAAATCCGTATTGGGACCGCTGAACCGATAGACCCCGGGCCCCTGGACTGCCTGTACTGCATGTGATTCAGTGACGGCAATTGGCAACGTAGCGGCAGCAGATGTAGCCATGAAAGCTCGCCGACTCACCGCCCCCGACTTGACCGACGCATCCGCTTCCGACTTGACCGACGCATCCGCTTCCGACGCCTCGCGGCGGCTGTATTCCTGTGACGATGACATAACTTCTGAGAGCTCCCAAGAACCGTGTTAATGTGCCCGAAACAAATGCGAACCGCACACAACTTCCAAGCATTTCAAAACGATCATTCCGCTCACCATGCCTGACAGCAGCCGACCAACGACCAAGAATGCACCTTCAACAACAACGTCCGCAAGCGCACACCAAACATCCGTGCTTCATCATACAGGTATCAGGCACTCACCGCTGCCAGCTCATTGTGAAACCTCGGAACACGCTTAACACGGACAGATTGGTCAGTGATTTTGACATGTCGCCAGTCTGGTCCACCAAGACCGTTTTGGCCGTTAGTGCCAGCAAACGTCCGACTGCTTGCCGACGGCGTGCCATGCGTTCTGCCCGGCCTAAAAGAAACCGGGCTAGGCTACCTTGGACGTTGCATTTCCGTGGTTATGTTGTGCAACATTCTCACCATTAAATTCGTTGAGCAGATTTCGTTTGGCATCACCAAACCAGTGCGTCAACTCAGGATCCATCCGCCACGTTTTCCACTTCACCATCTCTTCACCCATGCTCCAAGTGATGTTGCAGGAAATCAATTCCATCACCGCTGAATGATCAAAGTAGGAGGTGTGAACGAGTTCTCTGCCCGACAGTTCTTTGCAGAAACCTTCCATGCCCTGCGCCAAAGACGCCTGCCCCAGCAGTTTTCTCAACATCGGTGCGATATCGCGAGCATGATGATCGGCAGTGCAAAGAATACGCTTTGACAACTGAACTGGCAAAGGAGGAAAAAGATGGGCCAAATCCGCAACCGGCGATGGGGTCACCGCAACAATAGTTGAGCTTGGCCGATCATTACCCTGAGCCGCTCTAACCACTGTTTTGCGAACAAGACTATCAATGGGTGGCTGTAGCCACCGATTGAAGATTGGGGATAACACCCAATAGTAAGGCCTCGATAAAAGCCCCAATGTGTCTGAAAAAAAGACTCGCTCCTGTGGGAACATTTTGCTGACAAATGAAACTTGAAAGCCAAGCGTGGCACGCAACCCGTTGATCGCTTCATCATCAGGCGACCAGATCGCCAAATACCGGTCTCCATAAATTTCCAGCGCCGATCTCTGCAGACGTTCCTCTGCGTGAATCCGGTAGGACTCAATCGCAGGCCGAATACTGAGCATGGAAAGATGGACCAACACATAAGACAATGTCAAAGTCACCGCCAGCAGCAAAATTCCTTCGAGACTTCCGAAGAAATACTCCAACAATGTGACCCCCGTTTCGGGATCGTAACTGCCAATGTGAACACCTTCCATGGAGTGTTCAACCTGAACGCCCACCCAATCCAAACTTGAGAGTATTGGCGCACGAATGATCCCCATCAGACCAGCCTCGCTTGCTGGGGGCAGCGTCAGGACCATGTCATTGCCCTGAAACGCATTGTTTAACATCCGCCCTAATTGCAACATGGCTCGCGCTGCCGGTGGGATCAACAACACCCCCATCACAACGCCTGCGATATTCCAGATACTGAAAACACTTCGGCTACGGTGCTCAAGGTAAGGCGTCCCTACCGTGGTCCAGCTCTTGAGATGCTCCAAGGGCTGCTTGCTTAAAGACTTGGCCTTCAGTGCCTTCCAAATGACTGATCCGCCATGACTGTGCCCGACCAAATGATAATCACGGTGCTCATCCTCAAGTGCCCGCAACCGTTCCAACAACTGCCGACCTGCTTTACTGCGGGCTCGCTCACTATTATCACCGGACCAGTGAAAGACTTCTGAGCCTTCTGCAATGTTGACCCCTCGCGGCAATCGTGACCTCAATTGCGCTACCGCCGGACTTCCGGCTTGCCACCACTTCTGGCCATCATTCTCACTATCGCCAGCAAACGTACCGTGCACCAGAATCACAAGCGCCGGCTGTTCATCATTCTCAGCCAAGCGTGGAAAATCGGCCTTGGCAGTCTGTTCGTTCATCCGTGGTTCATTCCGAATACTAAAGAAACCGCTGAAAAGCAAAACGGCCCATCAACACCCCCAACCACACCGCAAATCCTGACATTGCAAGCATTGACTGGATAATGCAAGAGCAAACCGAGGGCAGTGCGACGATAGAGCTCTAAAGCTGGGAAGCCAATCCCAATCTCATGCCTGCACCACAGGGATCCACCCTGCCGCCCGCGAGTGCATCGGCAAGTCTTGACATATTCTCACCTACTCTGCGATGGTCGCCCTCAATCGGAATTCTTCATCATCTGATTCGTCCCACAAAGATAGCGATCCATGTTTGCCAGACGACGTCCTGAGGCCGGTGCCCGTCCCGGCACCCTCGTTTTAAGCTCGAACTCGAAGCCTGTTGAGCTCAGTGTCACCCTCATCTATGGCAAACACCACAAGGTATTTTCTTGCAGTACCGTAGAAGAGCTACCAACCGAGTTAATCGACGGCCAGTTGATGTGGATCGATGTCCGTGGCCAGGGCGACGGTACCATCCTCCAGAAACTCGCGTCACGCTTTCGAATCACCCCCCTAGCCATGGAAGATCTGGTCAATGCACCACAACGTCCGAAAATGGAGCTTTTCGAGCACCAACAATTGCTGATCGCGCACAGCGTGCCGGCAGCGGGACGCGACATGACCCCCAGCCAGCTGGGCATCGTCTTTGACAAGCAAGTGGTCCTGACCTTTCACGAAGACTGCGATCATGTGCTGGCACCGATTCATGAGCGACTGGAAAATCCGCAAGCGAGACTGAGACGCAAAGGCCCTGACTACCTCGTTTATGCCATCCTCGATGCCTGCGTCGACGGCTGCTATCCCATACTTGAAAATCTGGGCGAAAGCATCGAAAAACTAGAAGAACAGGCCCTTCGTGATCCACGACCGGAACTGCTGGCGCAAATCCATCACACCAAGAACATCCTCGTCCGCCTGAGAAGAAGCAT
>JAPOKD010000397.1 GCA_029977825.1 Planctomycetota bacterium
AGGGCTTCTTGCTCAAGAGGGCGCTGCTGCGCCTGGTGGTGCTGGAGTACCTGGTGCTGGACCGGAGGCGGCTGCCCAAAATCCTGGTGGGCTTGGGCTGTTTGAGAACCCATTACTACCGATCGGAATCCTGTTTTTTCTGTTCTATTTTATCGTGCTTGCTCCCGAGAAGAAGCGAAAGCGGCAAGAACAGCAAATGTTGGCTCGGATCGGAAAAAATGATCGCGTGGTCACCAACGGTGGAATTCACGGTGTCGTAGTCGCTGCAAGTCCAGGGAGTCAGGTGGTTACAGTACGCATTGACGACAAACAGAATGTTCGTATTCGCGTGAATCGATATGCTCTTACCAGGGTTGCCGATGACCTCGAGTCGGAGCAATCGGGCAGTGAGGCAACCGGCGGAAAAGATGACGAATGAGATAGCGTGGAATGAAATACGGCACTGAAGCCGATTTCGTAAAGCACAGCCGCACGGTCAGTTTGCATTGCGAGAAGCAAACCGCGCGGCGGATCAGAAGCGGAAGACAAACAGAACACATACGAATCCTCGATTCAGAAAATAACGATGGACTGCTCTTTTTTGACCAATATTGCTTTTCACTGCGTGACACTTGCCCAAACCGAGGCATCCGTTGCGGAGACCAGTTGGCTGGATGACGTCTGGTTCGGTATCCCCGCTCGGTCACTCATAGCACTTTTCGTAGTGCTGGCGGTGCTGATTGTGCCGTTTGTTGTCGGCAACTTCCTTGCAAAATTACTGAAGATGCCAACCGCGGGAACGCGGTTCGGCTGGGTCTTGCTTGCGATCACTGCGAGTGTGGTAGTGCTGACGAACAGGTTGCCGGGGTTTGGAGTCGACCTGAGCGGCGGAACGATTCTCGTTTATGAGCTGAATCCGAAAAAACTCGAGGATCTGGCTGCCCAAGGTGGGCAAAGAGTGGTGTCGGAAGATCTTATCGAACCATTGACTCGGCGGATCAATCCCAGCGGTACTCAGGAAATTGTGCTTCGTCCTTACGGCGAGAAGCAAATCGAAATCATTGTGCCCGAAGTTGATCAACTTGAAGTGGACCGGATTAAAAGTCTGGTGGAAGAAGCTGGTGTTTTGCGTTTTGCCATTGTTGCTAACGCCACGCAGCACCAAGGGCAAATCAACTTGGCCATCGAGCAGGCCAATGCCGGCGGGACTCAAGCGACCCGAGCAAGTGTGCTGGATAGGTCTGGCGACCAGGTTGCAATCTGGGCCAGTGTTGATCGTGAAAAGAAAGGCGTGCAGGGGCAGGTAGATCCGTTTCGTGTGGATGTGAGCTCAGGTACGGTCAGGAACGGAAAAACTGGGGCGATTTTGAGTCCTAGAGGCCCCGATGGGCGTCCCTTCGGTGGTGACGGGCAGGCTCTGGCTAATTGGGCTGAAGAACAAGGGATCGAAAATCTCGAAGTCCTGATGATCTACGATGCCATGTTGGATGTCACAGGTAGCGATTTGGCGTTTGCGGCAAGCACCTTCGATCAGAATGGTGCCCCTGCGGTGGCTTTCACGCTGACCGATGTCGGATCAGGGAAGTTCTTCGCGTTAACAACCAACAATGCCCCGCGTGGTGACCAGCAGTCGCAACTTGGCATCGTCCTGGATGACAGCCTTTTGTCTGCACCCAATATTCTGCAGCCGATTCGTAAAGACGGTCGAATTACCGGCAACTTCACACGTGAAGAGGTCGATTCGCTGGTCCAGATTCTCAAGGCCGGCCAGTTGCCTGCTGCATTGACCAAGCAACCGATTGCTGAAAATCAAATCGATGCCACATTGGGTAAAGATACCATCGACAAGGGGCTCACCGCGATCGTTGTATCGCTCCTGTTGGTATTGGCCTTCATTGTGTTTTATTATCATTTCGCAGGTGTCGTGGCCTGTATCGCTCTGGTGCTGAATCTGGGGATGATTCTTGCCACCATGGTGTTGATCAACCAACCGCTGACTCTGCCCGGTTTGGCCGGTCTTGTGT
The DNA here is from genome assembly GCA_029977825.1 of Planctomycetota bacterium. Taxonomy (GTDB): domain Bacteria; phylum Planctomycetota; class Planctomycetia; order Pirellulales; family Pirellulaceae; genus Rubripirellula. The sequence continues at coordinate 2,004 of JAPOKD010000397.1, forward strand.
TAACGGTGGGCATGTCCGTTGACGCCAATGTTCTGATCTTTGAACGCATTCGCGAAGAGCTCAAGAAAGGAGCCGCGGTACGGATGGCGATTCGTAATGGATTCGCCAAAGCAACCGTCACGATTGTTGACGCCAACCTGACGACGCTGATCACGGCCTTCGTGCTCTACGCGATCGGAACCGATCAGATTCGTGGGTTTGCTGTGACGTTGATACTCGGGATTCTATTCTCGATGTTCACCGCGATTTATGTCTCACGCACGCTGTTTGACATCGCAGAGCGGCACGGGCAGATGCGGCTTAGTATGCTCGATACGATCAACAGAATTCGAACAGGCATTTCAGGGGAGAGTGGGCTGGACTTTGTTGGTAAGGGCAAGATCACGCTGGCGATTTCCGGACTTCTAATCGTGATCGGTGTTGCTTCGTTAGTGACGCGGGGCAAGGGGATCTTTGATATTGACTTCGCCGGTGGCTCGTCAGTGCAGTTCCGAGTCAGCGAGCCAACAGAGACCGACGAAATCCGCAGTGTTATAAATGCTTACATGGACCAGAAGACAGACGCAAAAATCCCGTTCACTGTGAACGGCGTGTCGATGAACGGTGTTGAAGAGCAAACAGTCTACAAAGTTGATACTTCACAAGAACAAGTTAACGATCTTAAAGAATTGATCGCGGAAGCTTTCGAGAGTAGTTCTATCGAGCTGGTGACTTACAACGTCGTGATCACGCCGGCTGATGGAGAGAAACAGTCCTCTTGGCGACCTGCCGCCGATAAGAGCTTTGGAACCGGCGTGACATACATCACGGCTCCGATTCAAGATGAGGCCTCTGAACCAGCGCAGAATTCTGAACCAGCGCAGGAATCCGGGGACCAGGGGCCAGCGACTCCTGCTGCTGAGGGCAGCGAAACAGAATCAGCGGGGACCGCGGATGGCTCTGCGGACGACACAGGTGATAAACCAGACGCCAACGACGTCGCAACTCCTGCCGCTGCGGAAGACGCAGGCACGGGGGCTGCTTCCGGTACCAATCCTGAGTCGACAGTACCCTCGGCTGAAGTGACTCCACGCGCCGACAATCAGGATGATGATGTTCCAGCGATTGTGGAAAGTGCTGCGGTGATTCAATTGGGGATCGGTGGTGATGGCGGCGAGGGCACGGCGCGGGCGAATCGCACGACTCTTGAAGAGAAAGTGCTGGCCGCGGCGAAGCAGGCTGACGTTGTTTTGACTGATGCAAGTATCAACCTGACTCCTCTTGGTGACGGCACTGAGGCTTGGGAAGCCGACTCCCAATTGCCATTTGCCAAATGGGAAGTGGTGTTGAACCTGCCTGCGACTGAAGCAGACAAGGTCATGAAGGAGTTGAAAGATGGGATGAGTCAGGAACCAGTCTGGATCAGTAGTAGTTCCGTGGGTGCGCGGGTTGCGGACGACATGATTGGCAGAGCGTTTGGTGCTTTGTTTGCCAGTTTACTGTGCATCATCGCCTACATCTGGTTCCGATTCCAACGCGTGATTTACGGTTTTGCTGCGGTCGCGGCGCTGCTTCACGATGTGTTAATCACTTTGGGTGCGATCGCCGTGAGTGCCTACCTTGCAGATGCCCTTGGATTTCTGAAAATTGACGAGTTCAAGATCAGCCTGACCGTGGTTGCGGCCATCCTGACCATCATCGGTTATTCACTAAACGATACGATTGTGGTTTTCGACCGCATTCGTGAGACAAAAGGTAAAGCACCGAAGCTGACTGGTGCCATGATCAACGTCAGTATCAATCAGACATTAAGCAGGACTTTGCTCACGTCGATCACCACGTTGATCGTAGTGCTTCTGCTTTACTGGTTTGGTGGCGACGGCATTCATGCATTCGCGTTCGCACTGGTGGTTGGTGTGATTGCTGGTACTTACAGTTCGATCTTTATCGCCAGTCCTATCTTGTTGTTTCTGATCGAGAATGGTGAAAAGAAAAAAGTAGCGTGATCTCGTTTGGACTGCAGACAGTTCACGGTCCTATGGATAACGCGGTGGTTCGCAGACTTGGTACCGGTCCACGGGCCACGTCGGCCGGGTGCGATTAAGCTCTGATCGTTCCGTAGGATTTTGCGTTGCTGCTGGCACCTGTGTCAGTTGGTTTACCTTGTCACTGTCATCTTGGAAGTTTGTCCCGTGAGAAACGTTTGCTTTGTTGTCCTGGCTTGTCTGTCGATTCTGACGGCGAACGATCCCTGTAACGCACAGCAGTCGAGCGACGGTGGCGGTCAGTCCGCCGAGTCTGTCGATGCGACGGAGGCTCAGCTCAGAGCAGATATCAAGTTCCTTGCCAGTGAAGAACTGCGTGGTCGCAGTGTTACTGATAATACCATTGAGGTCGCTGCCAGTTATCTGGTCGACCGTATGAACGGCATAGGTTTGAAAACGGATCTGGTTGACGGAAAACCTCGGCAACCGTTCTCGGTCAAACTGGGATCAAGTGTGGGTGCTGCCAAGAACAATCGCTTGTCCTTGTCGAGTGATGACGCAGATTTTGGTGAGGTCGTCGTGAATCTCAACGAGGGCTTGATGCCACTTGCTCTGGGAAGTAGCCAGGCCGATCTGAGCGGCCCCATCGTCTTCGCTGGTTATGGCATTACTGCTCCCAAACTCGATTACGATGACTACGCCGGAGTAGATGTTGATGGCGCCATTGTGGTTATCTTGCGGAAAGAGCCGCAAGCGAGTGACCCTAAGAGTAAATTTTCGGGCACCCAAAACACTCGCCATGCATTCTTTGCGACCAAGATCCAGAATGCGATCAAGCATGGTGCAAAAGCGGTCGTGCTTGTCAATGATCCGGCTAGCGTCAAGGAAGCTGTCAAGAATGTCAAGCAGCGGATTGATCAGGAGAAAGCTCGCAAGGTAAAGCTTGCAGAGCAACTAAAAAAATTGCCCGACGATGCGAAGAATAACCGTAAGTCAATCAACGAGAAAATTTCCAATGCTGAGCAGATGATCAAGTCGTTGGACGAGAGTCTGGTCAATGTTGAGCAAGGCGTTCTTGGGATCACCGACGCCGGGATTCGTCGGGAAAATCAAGATTCGATTCCTATTGTTTCCGTCTCGCGTGACGTGATTTCAAATGTGTTGTCAAAAACGACAGGCAAGACGCTGGCGGAACTGGAATCCGCCATCGATACGACTGCAAGCCCACAAAGCGCTTCGCTCGCGGGCGTTACCGCGGCATTGAAGTCAGAGCTAAAACCGTCGGTGGCTAATACGAGCAATGTGTTAGGGCTTTTGCCCGGCAAAGGGGATTTGGCTGATCAGACGGTGGTTGTGGGAGCGCACTACGATCACGTCGGCATGGGTGGCTACGGCTCATTGGCTCCAGGGACCGTCGCGATTCACAATGGGGCGGATGATAATGCCAGCGGCACGTCGGCAATGCTAGCAATCGCAAAGCGAATGAAGGGCCGTTTGGCGGATGCGCAATCGCATCGTCAGGTGTTGTTCATGGGCTTCAGTGCCGAGGAGCGTGGTCTGCTGGGCAGTCAGCATTACGTTAAAAACCCTGTCATACCGTTGGAATCGACGGTTGCCATGGTGAACCTTGACATGGTGGGGCGTTTGCGAGACAACGAACTGACGATTTATGGAACCGGGTCGGCACCAACGTTCGACGAGTTGGTCGAGAAAGCCAACGAGAGCTACAAATTCGACTTGTTCAAGGTTCCCTCGGGATATGGCCCGAGTGATCACCAG
>JAPOKD010000650.1 GCA_029977825.1 Planctomycetota bacterium
AGCAAAAAGAGTGACTTTCGCTCCCTGGTTTCCAGCAATCGCTTCGCTCATTTCCGGTGCGTTGTAGGCACCGGTAACAATCACGACCAGAGCGGTGATGGTACACACCACCACGGTGTCGATGAATGGTTCCAGTAGGGCAACGATCCCTTCGCTGACTGGTTCTTCTGTTTTGGCGGCAGAGTGGGCGATCGCTGCTGAACCCACACCTGCTTCATTACTGAATACGGCACGCTTAACTCCGATCACTAGCACACCGAGGAAGCCACCATACATTGCATTGGGCTCGAAGGCTTCCGACCAAATCAGGCTGATCGCGGCCGGTATGCCTGTGATGTTGCTTGCCAGAATGAATAGGGCTGCAAGAACATAAGCTCCGCACATGAAAGGAACAATTCTACTCGCTACTGCACCGATGCTTCGCATTCCTCCGACAATGACGACGCCTACCAATGCAGCCATGAGCACGCCATAGATGACGGGGAAGTCTTGCAAGATGGGGACGTCACCTCGTATGGCCTCCAAGGACTGTCCGATCTGGAAAGCGTTACCGCCGCCAAAGCTGGCTCCAACACAGAGCAACATGAACAGGACTGCCAGAAATTTACCCAATGGCGCCATGTTGATTTCTGTCAAACCGGCTTGCAGGTAACGCATCGGGCCACCCAGAACGTGTCCATCTTCGTCCTTGGTCCGGTATAGCTGTCCAAGAGTGCATTCGGCAAACTTGGCAGACATACCCAAAAGTCCAATTGCGATAATCCAAAGACAGGCTCCGGGGCCACCCGTCCCAATTGCAATTGCTACACCAGCAATGTTCCCAAGACCTACCGTGGCCGAGAGGGCAGCTGATAAAGCCTGAAAGTGAGAAACCTCTCCAGTTTCGCCCGGTTTATCGTACAAACCACGCGTCAAATCAATCGCATGCTTGAAGGCACGGATATTAATGAAGCCCATGCGGAGAGTGAGAAAAACCGCGCCTGCGAGCAACCAAATGACGACGAAGGGAATGCTGATCCCATCTGGATTGGCCTCGGTGCGCAACCAGCCTTGTCGGGTTAACTCTTTCAGAGGAGCTCCGGTGGCTGGATCCAGCACCGTGTTGCCAAATTCGTCAGTAACTTCTTTAGTTCGCGGGCCAGTGTAAAAATCAAAAAACAGAACGGTGGCGAAGGGACTGACAACCCAGCTTCCGAACGCTTCGTCGATTCGTGCTGCTAAGCTCGCTTCGAGTTCCTCTGCTTCTTCTGTTGCTGTTTCCGCTGGTGCTGACGCTGGAGATTCTGGCAAATTCTCGTCAGGACTGACCGTGGACGTGCCAGTCGCAGCTTTTGCGGAGTCTGGTTCACTGGCAGGATCGCTGGCGACGGTTTGATCCGTGCTGGTCGAGTCCGTGGTCTGAGCCGTGATTGATCCGATAGAAAGCGAGGCAAAAGCCAGCAAAAGAAGTGCGAGACGTGGGGTAGGCATGGTCCACTCACTAGCAGCTATAGGTTGAGAAATTGCGGGAATGATCACCCGCTGCGACACAGGCTAAAGGCTTTCGCTTCCTAAATCGACACCATGCAGGAAGAAACCATGGTCAGAACGGGTGTAAAAAATTCCCAGCGTCCCGAGTTTTGTTCGTTTCACGAGCGAAGAACGTCTTTTTATTTGCAGAGATTGTCGTGCTGGGAGGAAAGTTGACGTGAGTTCATTGCCGGTACTGACTTGGGCTGTGGGAATCAGGGTGATGAACAGCAAGCGGCCGGAAAAAACGTTAAAAAGCTTGCAACAGCATTCTGTTGGGGTCGCTCTAGTGGCATGGCAGATCCCAAGGTCTGGCCCAACAGCCGGGAATCCAAGCAGGGAGAGAGAGCCCATCAGAACAAAAAAGCCGCAAAAACCGCTGGTTTCGGGATTTCTTCGTGGGTTTCGCCGGAAGCTGGCAAGAAAGTGGTCAGGGGCGGGCTCGAACCGCCGACACCGGCCTTTTCAGGGCCGTGCTCTACCAACTGAGCTACCTGACCTAGGTACTTTGATGCTGCCACTGTAATCATGACAAAAACAAATCGGAAGCACCATCGTCGATCAATTCGACGAAGGGCGATCGTAGGGTATGATGCGTAAGGTCGTCAATCGGTTCACCTCTTATCCAATTGCGGGTTTCGATCCCCGCGGGAAAATTATTCTTCTGTTTTTTAAGTTTGAACAGGCTTGTCCATGAGCATTTGTGAAAGTAACCACTCATCGAGGTTTCGGCACTTTTCAGGGTTGATAGTGCTGTTGCTCATCGTTGTTGGTAGCAGACCCGCGTTGGGCTACACACCGACCGGGCCGGTGGTTACGAAAATGGTCAATCAGGGAGTTTCCTATCTCGAAAAACTGAAGGACGAGGACTTTGGGGGCGGTGATCCTTTTTCAGCGATTGCTGGTGAGGCGATTTTGATTGGATATGCCCATCACAAATGTCGTCACGATCCCGACAATGCGGCTGTGAAAAGAGCACTGAAAAATGCCAAGGCAGTTGTGAGTGCTTTGACGAAGGGCGGGGGGAAAACACCTCAGAAGCGAACTTATGTGATTGCGATCTGTGTTCTGCTGTTCGCGGAAGTTGATGCAGAAGCCTATCGCAGTGAGTTGCAGACTCTTCAGCAGTATTTGGTGCAGTATCAAAGCGGGAACGGTGCTTTTTGTTATCCGGATGATGATCCAAAGAAGAGTGGCGACATTTCGATGAGCCAGTATGGAATGCTGGCCATTTGGACGCTTGATCGAAATGGCATTCCGCTCGATTACAACCGGGTGACCGAGAGTCTGCAGTGGTTGTTACGCGTGCAGGATCCGGGTGGTGGTTGGCCATATCACGCGATGGATCCAGGAGCTGGCAAGGGACCCATTGCTCAAAGCAAACGCGAAATGACGGACTCGATGGCCTTGGCTGGGGGCAGTAGCCTGCTGATCGGTGGTGATGCGTTGAGGTTGTGGGGTAACACGGATGCTGACGCGGATACGGGAATCCCCGGTTTGCCAAAGGCAATCAAAATCTACAAAGAGGACAAGAACGTCAAACGCCGTAAACGGGGGTCCATGAGTGAGACTCCAATCAAGCGATCGATTAACTTCATGCGGGGTTGGCGTCAGAAGAATCCGTACAAAAAATCAGGGATCGACTGGTACTACTACCGGATTTATACGCTGGAGAGATTTGAGAGTTTCGTAGAGATCGCCAATGGCTCGCCAAAGGATCTCAGTCCCGCATGGTACAACCGGGTCGTAGACGAGCTGAAGCAGACACAGGGTGCCGATGGGGGATGGACGGATCGTTCGCAGACTCGACCTCCAGTGAGTACGGCGTTTGCGTTGCTGTTCCTGATTCGGAGTACGCAGAAGACGATCTTCACGATGAGTCAGGGTAGTCTTCAAGGTGGATACGGCTTGCCCAAAGATACCACCGATATTCGAGTTGAGGGTACTCAGATCAAGGGACGCCCGGTGGCTGCCCAAGTTACAGACATGCTCGATATTCTTGAAAAAGACGGTGCTGGTGATACCGAAGGTAAATCAATTCCGGACAACCTTGAGTTGGATACTGACCCAGCGGTGAGGGCTGCTCAGATGGATCGGCTGGAAAGATTGGTACGGGGCAGTCAGTCTTGGCAGGCTCGTCGGGGAGCGGCAAGATTGCTTGGAAAAAGTGATGAACTTCGCGTCGTGCCGTCGCTGATCTATGCTCTCAGCGATCCGGACACCTCCGTCCGTCGTTACGCCCGGGATGGACTCAGATTTATCAGTCGTCGTTTCGATGGATTTGACTTGTCGAATGACCCGACTCCGTCCGAGATCGATCAGGTTCAGGATAAGTGGCGGGACTGGTATCGCACCATGAATCCAAAATATGTGTTCTTGGACT
>JAPOKD010000792.1 GCA_029977825.1 Planctomycetota bacterium
CAAGACGCACCCAGTCTGTCACTGCCCTGTGATCTGATTTCCCTTGCTTGCGAAGCTTTTTCGAAATCCAGGACTCGACCACCCGATGAGACTCACCAGACGGGGGCTTCAAGGGAAGAACGACTTTTGCGTAGACAGCAAAGCTGGCGGACGTGGATGGGTCCTGGCTCCAGACGTTTTGATCATGACTGAAACAACAAAGCAGCAAGAACACAACGCAGACAGCCGCAAATTTCGATGTCATGACATTTCCCAAGTGGACGATTTCCAAGATATCAGTCGTACTGACTACATCAACAACGTCGTAAATACGCTTTTATTAGGCTGTCGATCATTCTACTAATCGTCGAACGTCATTACGCGGAGTCATGCTCTCCACCGCTCGATCAAATAAAACGGCTTGGCCACGGGTAAAGTGGCTCGGTAACGGGAAAAATGCGGAGCGAAACCGCCCAACAGAAGCAGCCCCACTGCCACACGGCCCCCTTTTTCCACCACCGCGTCTGGTTCATCGTCAGCCACGCAAACCTCTCATCCAAGCCAAGAGAGCGGACCTGCCACACGGTCAGGCCGCACAGAAGCAAACGTCAGTTGGCACGAAATGCATCGCTGACGACCGTTTCCACCCTGACGCCCTGTATTCTGGCAGCCAGGTTGGCTGCCTCCAACGATTCCCTTGATTCAAAGTACACCTTGACCAAGGGCTGCCCGCCAGACTCGGCCATCCCGACCGCTTGAACACCCGACATTTTCCAAATCAGTTGCCTGACTTGCTGACACCGATCTTCAAATGGTTCTGCCTCATGGGCTGCCATCATCAACCACCATGATGTTACCAGCAGCGGCATCCGAAAAACGATCCAAAACAGCGTCGATTGGGTTGGCAATGGTGTAGGACGAATTACCCGCAAACAACAGACCTACTGGATTGTTTCCCTCTGACGACACAATCAATGAACCAGAATCTCCACCATCACTAAAACTTGCTGTCACATATTTTCGTCCACGCCGCCTTCGGCCCTCAATAATAATCTGGTCAGTGAAAAACGCACTGCCACGGTCGTAACCAACATTCACATCCACATTGATGGCATCAACAACGCCTTCGGTCAAACCAGTCGTTCGTCCAAACTTCTTCACCGACAACCCTACTGCTGCAGCCTGCGATGTGGATGAAGGAGCACCATAGATCGTTGATGGGGTGGCGAACCCGGTTTGGGCGGTCGTTGTAATGGCAATCGCTGCATCAATCGTGTTCGGAGCTCCATTGAATTGAATAGGCTCGTAGTCGTGAAGTGTTCCAATGATGTCTTCTGCTCTCAACTCGCAATTATTATCCAAACTGCCGGGCTGAAGAACCAGATCCACATCAGGGACGGCTCTATTCTCGTCAGCTATCACATGATTATTGCTCAGGATGAAGTAAGTACTTGTCCCAGTGTTTAAGTTAAATAGCCTTAAACGACAGCCCAGAGTTCCGGCAAAGCAGTAATTCGGACTGGTCGCACCAATGGAAACACCAATGGGCACTGCACGCTCAAAGCGGGTTCTCGGATTGTCGTTCACAGTTTCTCCACCGCCACCGTCGTCACCACCCCCATCTCCGGGTTTTCCTTTATTGCCGCCCTTCGCCTGCTTTCGATTTTGATAAGCAGTGAATTTGCCGGAAACCACTTGCCTGACGCGAATCCCGTCCACGACCTGTGGGACCCCACGTACGCGATCATTCTCTACAAACACCTTGATCTCAGCCTGACCCGTGCTACTGAGACTAATCCCGGATGCGACCACGCCTGGGATTTTGAATAGCTTGCCTTGAGCGCCCCGTTTGGCCTTGAGCACTTTGGCATAGGGAGCCTGCGCCGCGGCCCCGGAAGGGAACAGCGTCTGCGCGAACAAAAACAAAAACAGAGCCAAAAGCTGCTTCAGCGATGATGGAATAACATTCATTGATATGATCCGTGACTTGAAAAAATCCCCTACGACGGAAGCACAATACCCCCAACACTAACCAGATGCAACCATTTCCTCCAGACTGAAAACGAAACGGGCCGCAACAGCATGCCAAGAGCCTCATCGACGTTGCAAAAGGCGATAAGTCTTCGTCCGATGGCACAAGAACTCAGCAGATATCAACCAAGTTGTCGGAGGGATTCAATAGGCGTAACAAGCTCGGTGCAGGTGGTACGTAACCCGTCCTTGGCGGGGAGTACATCCCGAGTGTTAACGCAGGCACATCCCCTCCCACCCGTCACGTGCCCGCTAACAAAAACTCTGCATTTCGCTCGCACCCCCGCTGCGCACTGACAGCACAAGACACGGCAAACCCAACTCGATTGAACCAACTGTGATGTGACAACTGTTATGCGACGAGCAACGCCAACATTCGTGACACGGCATCATCACCGCAGCCATACCAGCAAACAACTTTTTAGCGCTACGTCGCACGGTCATCGTTGATCAATCAATGCGATGGCTTCTGCCGCCTGCCATCTGCCAGCCTGTCATTGGCACTCCCATAACCCTGATTCGCCACCGTGATCATCGAATGCAAAAACCACACACATGCAAGCTCGCAAAAGGCTTATCTTGGGTGTTAAAATTGCGAATTGACGACCACAGGCAACGCACTGCCCTGCAATATTCGCCTGAATATTCGCCTGAAAAAAACACACCTCCCCATGCCCCGTTCAGTGACTAGCCAGAAACTGCACAGTGCTGCGTGTTGTTCCGAGCAAAGAAATGAGGTTGCCCCTACAATGTGGCCACCGGATTTACATACAATGATGGCCCAATCAACGTGCGCATGTGCATCTTCACGATTCCCTCCTGGCAATCTTGCACCGCAAGATATGTTTGGCTGCATCAGATGCTCAGTGCTTCGATTACAGTGGATCAGCATTCACATCCCCGGGATCACCAAGGCGGACCTTGCATATGCTGCTGAAAAACCTCTGGGTGAGAGGAAGCCATGGCATTCGTTCAATAGCTGCAAACCAAGCTACTGAACTGGCGGGCGTCCTGAAACACGCATACAAACCGACACGAGTTCAAACTGCCGCGTTATGCCTCCTCCTATTGACTTCTGTTTGCCCAGCAGAAACCGACAATGACTTCTTTGAGGCTCAGGTACGCCCTGTGCTGATCAAGCATTGCCTGCAGTGCCACGGGACCAGGAAGCAAGAAGGGGGACTACGACTGGACTCTCGGGCTGGCTGGATGCAGGGTGGTGATCGCGGTGTCACAATCGTCCCCGGCAAACCGAGCGAGAGTCTGCTTATTCAAGC
>JAPOKD010000642.1 GCA_029977825.1 Planctomycetota bacterium
AGGCACGCTTGACATTCGCGCACACCGCCAATGGGCTACGATCCAGTGATGGAAACGCGTTGAGTGAGTTTCAAGTTGCCGGAAACGATGGTAAGTTCGTTGCAGCTGACGCCATCGTCGATGGCAACACAGTTATCGTGTCTGCCAGCCAAGTAAAGAGTCCCAAGACCGTACGTTTTGGCTGGCATAAGACTGCCAATCCAAACCTCGTCAATTCCGCGGGTCTCCCAGCGTCACCGTTCCAGACTGACAACTGGAGAGGCGGCACAGGCGAATAGCTGTTGACCACGCATTAGACGAAGTCTGGGGACGGATTGCTCGCCCCCAAGCTGCGAAAAAGCACGTTTTCCAACGTTTTGCGTTGTCTTATGCAACGCAACTCGGTTGGCAAAGCAAGCCGATTGGCGGAATCGGCGGTATTTCGTCTATGCTGGACGGGTGCCAGATGGAGCAGCAGTCCCGCCAACCCCAGTCGAAAACCAACGGTTCCACACTGGCACAAATGTCGTAACGTTACGGAGCCGTTCCGTTGAAGTGCGAATCGTTCCGCGATTGTGAAGAAGCGGCTTGCACTTGCTCCGACGTCATCCGGGCGTGCATTCCGAGATAACAGTGAAAGGCTGTTATGATCCTTGAGTTGACAATCTTCGTAAGCTTCTGGCTAGCTGCCTTCACGCTGGCAACGGCAGTTCTGCGTAAGAATCCGAGCCTTGGTAAACTCAGTTTTGCCGTCTTGATCCCTTGCCTCTTCCTGACAGCCTTTGCAGCGTGGCAATTACGATTCGCGGTACAACCACCATCGGGTGCCCCCGATGGAAGTGAAGGCCCAGCGGTAGATACTGGAATAACGGCAGCAGTGTACGAACCACTTCGGCCAATTGAAGTTCCTGGCGATGGCTACACGAAAGCATCAGCTTGCATGGAATGTCACGATGGACAATATGAATCATGGCACGATTCATTTCACCGCACGATGACGCAAGTGGCCACCCCTGACTCCGTGATGGGTAACTTCAAGGACCAGGCTGTTACGTTCAATGGGCGCACCTACCAAATGACCGAGCAGGGAGATCTGTGCTGGGTTGAAGTTCCTGCCAGCATCATTCAGCCTGACGGCCAGAGCGTTTCACCGGACAAACGAACACAACTGCCGATTGTAATGAGCACAGGCTCACATCACATGCAAGTGTATTGGTTCCCGATGGGTAAGGGCAGGATGCTGGGTCAATTCCCGCTTGTCTACCTGAAGGAAGAAGATCGCTGGGTACCGCGAAAGAGCTGCTTTCTTGAACCACCTACCGATCAAACGGATCTCGAAGTGGGACGTTGGAATAATACATGCCTGCAGTGCCACACCACCAACCCGAAGCAACTTCTCTCGCGTGACTTCGTATTCGACACCAAGGTTTCCGAGTTTGGAATTTCATGCGAAGCCTGTCACGGTCCCGGCGAGGAACACATCGCATTTCAAAGAGCGAAGGCCAGCGAATCAAAAGCAAACTCTGAGAACACGGCTGGCCGAGTCGACTCCACCAAGGGTCTGTCGGAGCAGCCGCAACAGGTTGACCCGATCATCAACCCCATCGACCTGGACCACCGGCTCAGCTCACAAGTGTGTGGCAACTGCCATGCCATGTCGACGCACTTGGACCCGGCGACGCGGAACAACGGGCATACATTTCGACCCGGCAAAGAGCTTTCCGAATCACGACACATCTACCGCTGCAATCCTGATAGCGAAGCACTTTTAAGACGGCAGGGACAGGATCCGGTCGCATTCTATGATTCTGTTTTCTGGAAAGATGGCATGATTCGTGTCACGGGACGTGAATTCAGTGGATTATCCGAGTCTCCCTGTTACCTGCGGGGCAAAATGTCGTGCATTTCATGTCATGCGATGCACCAGGAGGTAGGCGACAAAAGACCGGCAGAAGATTGGGCGAACGACCAACTGGCAATCGACATGGATGGTGACCATGCCTGCACTCAATGTCACGACGCCGATGACTACGGTGAAAATCACACTCACCACGATTTGGCCAGCAGCGGATCACGCTGTTACAACTGCCATATGCCGCACACCAGCTATGGTTTGATGAAGGCGAATCGAAGCCACCAGCTGTTCTCGCCAGATCTGGCCAAGGACGAGGCCGCTGGACGCCCAAACGCATGCAACCTTTGCCACCTGAACGAAACCCTGGATTGGACTGCCAACCACCTGGAGAACTGGTACGGAATTGAGAAGCCAGAATTCAACCAGACGGACTCAACGCTTGCGACGGGAGTGAATTGGGCGCTACGCGGTGATGCCGGGACCCGCGCACTCGTCGCTTGGCACATGGGATGGCAACCAGCAATCGATGCCTCGAAAGCCGACTGGATGGCGAGATACCTCGCCCACTTGCTGGCAGATCCCTATGACGTTGTACGCTACATCGCTGGCAAGTCACTGCAAACAATCAAGGGATTCGAAGACCTCGATTATGACTACGTTGCCGACATCGCCAGCCGGCTATCAGCTCAGGCAGATGCGATCGACAGGTGGAACGACAAAGCAGAACTCCACGATTCCAGGGGCTCGCAAATACTTGTTGATCCGGACGGCCAACTGCTGATGCAACAATTTCGCGAACTCGCCTCTCAACGCGATGACAAGCCTATGTTCTTGAATGAGTAGCGCTGTCAATTGAGAACCAGTGTTCTGCAAACTTCTGGCAAGGCCACCAGAGACCGATGCGATGGAACAAAAGACGAATGATTCATCCGCCGTGCTCGGGAAAATCAGACTGATATATTCGCAAGAGCAGTGGAACGTTATTTTTCATTAGACAAATGCGTCTCTTGATCTGCTTTTCCCAACAGGCTCAAGACCTCCCAGTCGAAAATCAGAATGCAAGCAGCGTGCGACCCCCTGAAACAACTCCTGATACGGTTCAAACGCGACTGCAAAGCGCATCGTTTCATCGCCACTGAAGCAACCTATCAAACCGTTGCTGGGAACGAGAGAACTGAGGGGACGCGGATTCACATCATCCCGCGGTACATCTCTTGGGCACCATACCTGACCTGGTGTGTATCTTGCTTTCATGGCCCACGGCTTAACCTCGGTCATCCGCAATAATTTTCCATTTAGAAAGAGAAAGCACTTGCCCAGATAGTCATTCAGGTCTCCTCCCCTATCAGGAAACCCGGTGAAGTCTCCCAGGCGTATGCACGGCTGAGCCCAATGCCCCTCGGAAGTGTGATTCGTGGTTTTTTTCCGAGATCACAATTTCAATCTCTTCGCGCCCCGCCTTGATCGCACGTTCAACAATCAGACCATCGCTCACCCTGTCGTGTAACCGCAACACAGTTACATTCTCGTTGATCGAAATCAACTGTGCCTCGTGTTTGACAACCTTATGCTTGACCCAGCCGGCCTGTTTTGACTTGGCACTGCAGTAAGCCTCAAGGCAGTTGATACGAACTTGCTTTCCGGGGACCTGGTCTCCATGAATCAACGACCAATGAGGTGTTTCATAACTTAAGATCAATTCAGGCTTGGCGGCACTCGCTGGCGTGCCCGAAAACAACAACACAGCCAACAGCGAAAACAATGAGAAGTGCCCGATATAAGCAGGCAGACGCTAACCTCAGACCTAAGCGAAATGCAACGCCATGAGACACTGGGAACAAACTGCACCTCAGGGTTTTTCTTGGTTCATCTTACTGTGATGGTCGTGAACAACGCTGATTATTTTCGCTTCGGATGCGGGATGCCAGAGTCCGGGCAAACCGTAATAAACATTTGAACCACCACCCTCATAGCCGCCCTCGGCCAGCACGCGCCGTGAAGGAATGTAAGCCATCACATCATTGGCGTACCCCGCTACCCAAGTGCGTGTTCCATTGAGTTCGTTCTTCAAACGAAGCGCGTAATCGACCACAACCTCTCCACCAAGGTGGACAAAGTCGA
>JAPOKD010000192.1 GCA_029977825.1 Planctomycetota bacterium
GCGATTGTAAGTTGAGCCAGCTCCCTGCGCCAAAGGTTGACGCCACTCCGCTTCCACCCACCCGTCGAAAGCGCTTGGAAAAGCACGGAACGGCTGGTTGTTCCTTGAATAGTTGACAATGTGCCGTAACGAGTAGCTTCCACCGGTTGCCGTCGTTTTCGACAGTTCGGCATTGAAGGAAGCGTTCTTGCCCAAGGAGACCGAAGGGGTGAACGCCGAAGTAACGCCACCAGGTGCAACATTGTTGGGACGGTCAACCGATGACCAAAAAAGCTGTTGTGCATATTGTGCGTCAAATGCAGACAACGCTGCTTCCGAACCAAGCAGTGGCGACGAAGCAGTGATCGCTGGATCATAAACGGTGGATGTCCCCTGAACAGCAACACGGACATCCTGAGACGCCCCCACTGTACGTAGGACCGGACTCACAGTCACCGCCAAATTCACAGCCTCCTGCAACGACAATTCCAGTGTCGGCAAGTCAGCCGGATCCTGCATCGTCAATGGAACTGTTGTCTGCTGTGCTTTCAACAGAGGAGGCGTTTCACACTGCTTCACGTCGGGATACTGAATGCTCAATCCGTGGTTCGCGTGATATGACTTTTTTGTGTCATGCTTTCCGTCCGGTATAAGCTGGGCAATGGAACATCCTGCGATTGTTGAAAACACCAGCAGACCAAGAAAAGCAGTCGCAGCAAAACGCACCGGCGAATGCCATGAAGGATCAAAGGCGACATGGCAGTCACCGTTCAGGTGATGATCACGCAGTTGCCTTAAGAACATCTTGGAAATGCGGAATCGCATGGAATGAAGCCTTGAGTTGCCACGCTTTCCGCTATACCAGACAATCTGGATAACCGGACCGTTTGAACGGAGCGCCACGGACGTTATCGGCGGTTCATGCAGCACAACTGGAACAACCGCATCACGAAACACAACGGTAGATTCCGAGGAAACGTTAAAGCCCGCAGACTCGGCGTCGACTTTACCGATTACACAAATTCTAGGCTTCACCCGGTTATCGGGCCGTTTGACAGTCCCGGAAAAAAGCGTTCCCGCGACCGACGACAGTCGCCTGACAGTGCGCGGCCCCCCGTGTCGTGCAGTTCAAGGCCTTTGAAAACGCAGCCGAATACAAAGCAGGTAGTGAACGGGATCGTGTCAGGTCACGCCCGATTACCCATCAGTGGGCCGCTTCGAGACTTGGGGTCCAAGGTAATGGACCATCAGGCTTCGCCCTTAGAAACTTGGCATCTACCTCTTGGTACCACGAATGAAGGTCTGAGGTCATCTGCTTGACTATCTCAGGATTTTCATGAGCTACGTCATTCTGTTCACCGATATCCTCTGCGAGGTTGTACAGGTGTTTTCGGCCATCTTCGTAACGTTCAATCAACTTCCAATTGCCAGACCGAACGGCCCCGCCCGGAAACCCGCCTTGATTACTGTAGTGTGGATAATGCCAAAAAAGTGATTGTCGCTTCGTTTGCCGAACATCACGCAGCAGAGGTACCAAACTCTCACCATCAACTTGTTGCTGTTTGTTGGCTGGGATGCTGCACAGTTCAAGAAGTGTTGGATAGAAATCAATCGTCATCACTGGCACATCACAGACCACCCCAGCTTTCGTAACGCCGGGAGCTCGAATCATGAAAGCTTCCCTGATTCCACCTTCGTAAATCCAACCTTTACCGCCTCGTAAAGGCAAGTTGCTGGTCGGCGAGCCTTCCGATGTAGAAAGTCCACCATTGTCACTGGTAAGACATACGATGGTATTCTCGGCGAGTTGTAAATCATCCAATGCAGCCAGAACCTTTCCTACAGCCGCGTCCATGGACTCAACCATAGCGGCATACGTAGCGTGCGTTTGCGCGGTGCGGACTTGACGCTTCTTCGCGTTGGGCCATACCTGTTCCTCGTCCCCAAATATATCAACGTCTGACAAACCAAGGCGTTTGGCTTTTTCCTGATACTTGGCAACCAGTTCACGTGGCGCCATCAGCGGTGTATGCACCGAGTAGAAGGAAAGGTAGGCGAGAAACGGCTGCTTCTGATGGTTCCGAATGAAACGGACTGTTTCATCAGCAAGTCGTGCAGTCAGGTGCTCACCCTGCGGACCATCCTGCAATCTGGGATTCGCATAGGGTGAGAAGTACTTTCCGGCTTTGAAGGGTCCCCCAGCACGATGACCCCCGGCGTTCACATCAAACCCCTGATTTTCAGGCCAAAACTCTTCAGTAGGACCAAGATGCCATTTCCCGGCAAAGAATGTGGAGTAACCCGCTGCTTTCGCCGCCTCTGCCAAAGTCCATTCGTCGAGGGGCATGCGATCATTCAGAACAGCTGGCAGGAAACGTCCTGCGCGTTTACCGGCAAAGAAATTCGTCGCATCAACACGACTAGGGTACTTTCCTGTCAAAATACTGTATCTGGTTGGTGAACAAACCGGATTGGCAGCATAACCATTGGTAAATCGGGTCCCTGAATTCGCCAACCTGTCAATATTGGGCGTCTCATAAAACGTTCCAGGATTGTTTGCTGCGATATCCATGTAGCCCAAGTCGTCGACAAGTACAAATAGCACGTTGGGATGTTCTATTTCTGCTGAATCGACATATCGCCCCCAGAACAGACAGCACACGCATGAAAGTGAAAGAAGGGATAAACGAAACATGACTGTCGCCGAAATGTAAGAAGCAAAAGAAGTAGAATGAGCCGTTATGGACTACCATGCCGGGACGGCTGTGAGATCGCGATGCGGTTGACCAAAGTCGCATGCAACGCTCACCACGTTTTCGATGTTAGTTTGGTTCGATGTCCCAACTGGCACAAGCACCACTTTAATGAGTCAGAACTGGTGATGCATTGCGGCAAAGGTCAAGTCATGAAGAATCCAAAAAAACTCCGGCGTGCGGCATTTAACTTGAGGATAACAATGCGACCTGCCTTCCTGTTGGCATTAATACTGAGCGGCGTCACGAGTCCGATTCTTGCTGACGAACCCAACACCCTGGTAACACCACCGATTCTGAAGAGGGTGATTCAAACTGTCAGCCCGGCAGTAGCCACCATTCGTGTCAAGGGCCGTGATGGACAGCAGATCGGTATCGGGACAGGATTCGTCATCGACGGCACGGGCTTGATTGCCACCAATTTTCATGTCATCACCGAAGGCCGAGCATTCACCGTGGAGTTGCCATCGGGCCGCATGCTTCCGGTACGGGCAATCGAGTCCTCGGACCGAGCCAGCGACCTCGCATTGTTGAGAGTTGACGTTGGCAAGGAAAAACTTCCTTCATTGAAACTTGCTGAAAGCTCGCTTCCTTCGCAAGGTGCCCGTGTTCTTGCCTTCGGAAATCCGCTCGGAATGCGAGACAGTGTTGTGACAGGGATTGTATCCGCGATACAGGACATCGAGGGACGTGAGATGATTCAGTTGGCAATGCCAACCCAACCTGGAAATAGTGGCGGCCCCCTCGTCGATAGTGAAGGGAAAGTAATCGGCATCATCAATATGAAATCGGCGATTGATGACAATTTGGGGTTCGCGATACCGATCAACCAACTGGATACTCTACTGGAAGCCCCAAACCCCGTCGCGTACGAGAGGTGGATTCATCTCGGTCGACTCAGTGAGGAGGACTGGCTTCCCATTTTCGATGCCACATGGACCCAACGTGGTGGCATGATCATGGCCCGAGGCGAAGGCTCAGGCTTTGGTGGTCGCGCACTCTGCCTTGCCAATGCTGAAACGCCAGAACGACCATTCGAAATCGCAGTACGCGTTCGAATGGACAAGGAGTCCGGTGCGGCCGGCATCGCATTTCATTCGGATGGCGAGAACAGGCATTATGGTTTTTACCCCAGTAATGGGCAGCTCAGGCTAACCTGCTTTAAAGGGCCATCAGTTTATTCATGGGAAGTCCTCAAGGAAGTGAGTACCAGGCACTATTTTCCCGGTGACTGGAATCGCTTGCGCGTACGCATCGAGACTGGAAAACTGCAGTGCTTCGTAAACGGTCACATGGTGATCGAATCAAACGACACCCAATTGACTTCAGGAAAATGTGGACTCGTCAAATTCCGGGATACAAAGCCAGACTTCAAACGATTCGAGATCGGCACGAACCTTGAAGTTCCTCCACTGACCAGGCGAGCACAGAATTTGATCAGCGAAATTTTCTCGCAGCCAACCACGCTAGGTCAATTGACAGCCGCGGACATCATGGAGCTCGGAGAAGTGAGCGAAGCAACCAACCTTGAAATCAAAAAGAAGGTTGCCGAAATCGAAAAACAGGCCGAAGACTTGCGACGTCTTGCGTCTGACGTAAACAACGCACCCATCACACGTGAACTTGCCGAACTGGCGCGAACAAAACCCGAAAACATGCTGCTACGCGGCTCCCTTTTGATTGCCAAACTTGATAATGCTGACATCGACATCGACGCCTACATTGAACGTGTCGATGAAATGGGGAGGGAAATCAGTGACAAGTTTCAAGTTGCTGCGGACGCAGATACAAAACGCGATGCATTACACACGTATCTTTTTCAGGAAAACGGTTTTCATGGCGGAAGTGCCGAGTACTATCACCCAGCGAATAGCCACCTCAATCGTGTGATCGATGATCGCGAAGGATTACCCATCACGCTCTCAATTCTCTACATGGAGTTGGGCAGGAGAATCGGGATAGAGATTGAGGGCGTGGGACTGCCGGGCCATTTCATCGTGCGACAATTGATTGGTGACAGTGACCATAAACTGATCGATGTTTTTGAACGTGGTAAAATCCTGACCATGAAAGATGCCGCCCAGATTGTTGCAAATCGGAGTAATCGCCCCATCGCGAAGACGGACCTGCGGTCGCAAAATCCGACCGAAATCCTGAATCGGGTATTGGGAAATCTGATCGGCGTAGCTGGTGATCAACAGGATGCTGAAGCGATCAATCGATACTGTGAAGCCTCAGTCGCGATTCAACCAGATTCAATTCTTGCACGCAGGATGCGATCCCAGATTCGCATGATGACAGGACGAAATGCAGCAGCGATTCAGGACCTGGACTGGCTGATTGATCACGATGAAGAAGGATTTGCGCAAGCGGAGGCTGCTCGTTTGCGTGAGTCCATCATTAAACAAATAGAGCAAGAGTGATGATGAGCATTTGCCTGATCAATTAAATCCAGAGAAAAGGCAGCTCACCGGTCACTAACATGAGTACAAAGACATCAAGGCAAGATCCAGTCAACCCTTTGGAAACCGCAGAAACCTAACACCGGTTGAAACCAAGCAGCGTCAGCATGATTACAAATTGCAAAGAAGCGTTCTCACTTGTTGAAGCAAGCGATGCAGGTAAAACTCAACTCAGCCTGCGGGCTTTGCCAGATGCGCGTGCATATGCAGTCTGGTCACATCGGGTTGCAGCAATTGTTGTACAATTCGCTCTGGACCAAGATGCTTGTCGTAGTAATCGGCCGCGCCTTTCCGAAGTCTCGCGATTTCCGGAACCCCAAGGCGTTGCAAACGCCTGAGCACATCACGTAAGCCCTCCTTACCTTGATAGGTCAGGCAATTGACTCCGTCCGTCAACGCTGGCCTGAACACACTGGCATACTCGAGAACTGGAATTGTACCCACCGCCAGCGATTCGACACAATTATGTGACATGGGGTAAGTCGTCCCAGGGGCTGCCAGGAAAAAATCAGCAAGGCTAAGCGTCTTGAGCCAATCGTTGCCCGGCAAGCGACATGTGTCACTATTTACGAAAGTAAATCCATCCCACTGGGTATTGGTCATTCTCACAAATGTTTCATAAGAATCCGCTGACTGAGTCTGGTTTCCATAAAAATCCAATGTCTCGTTTATGATTTCAAAGCGGTTCGTCGTTTGCAGATGGCCATAGTAACCTTTTTCACGATAGACTCCTTGCGCACAAAATCCTCCAAAAAACAATCTCCACTTCCGTTGCTGCTGGCGAAAGGACTTCAACTCAAAGCCTTGCCCTGACTGGTAGACATCAGGATGCATGCCATACGGAAACGGCATCTCATTAGCAAGAATTTTTCGAAGAGTCGCAGTGGTAATCCGCAGTGTCTTTTTGGCGCGAGGATGATGTGAGTAACGATCAGAAATACACAGATCGTACAGGCCGGGTGACCTCTCACCGTCTTCTTCGATTTTCTGCAGTGCCTGCCGCTTGTAGCACTTGTAGTACGACTGAAAAAATCGAAGGTGTGGGACGATCCAGATTCGGCAGTCTGCTGCAAGCAAAAGCGAAACGAGAGCATGGAAGCGCCGTCCACCCTCACCATCGACTAGAGAAGAACGGATATCGAGAAGCACCAGATGTTTGCCGCTTCCGCTCTTTCGAGCATCATTTCGCCATGTTTCTCTTGCCTGCCTCACTTGGGGAAAGCGATACACAATTCTGGTTTCACGAACCTTTTGCTCCAACACTCGTCCAAAAGTTAACAGTTTGCTCACACCAATGAATTCCTTTTTCAGCAACTTAGCGTTCATGTCATTTGTGGCTGGACCATGCCAAGACAAAGTCCTTTAGACCAAAGTAGTGCTACACGCTATAAAACCCTCTGTTGGATTTATCATACAATCCCTCAGAAATCTTCCTGAACGTCTTAGTCACGGCAAAGACCGAACCCAGAAGGCGTGATCGGACCAAGAGTATCAGGCAGGTCGATCGGAATTTTGGCCTGAAAGGAAAACGGGGCAGCTGCAAATTCCACCGCAAAGTCTGCTGTCATTAAGTCGAGTCGGAACGCGGTCAACGAACGGCACTTGAAGGACTCTGTCAGAGATTGATCAAATGCAGCGGTCATGCCACGGCTTAAGACTTTCAAAGAATAAAAAACACCCCCGAAAACCAGATGTTTGCAGGGGTGCGTATAGACAAGCGGAGGGCACGGGACTCGAACCCGCAACCCCTTGCGGGGCAATTGATTTCGAATCAACCTCCTCACCAATTCGGATACCCTCCGGGAGCAATCATGTTGGCTACCGGACCGTGACTCGTCAAGTCGATTGAAAAAGCATTTCTTGCTGTGAGGCTTGCCAGACTTTCAAAATCCTGCTTCAGAGCAGAGTCCCGGTTCAATAATTCTTCGATTCCAGCGCCACTGGGACGTGGATTATCAAGCTTCAAGTGTTGCTGGGAATCAAGAGAAATTTTCAACACGCCGCTGACGGACATACCGGCTTCCTGCATCAGACTGCGAATCCGGCTGCTGATTTGGGCATGCAAGCCATCAATCTGTGGCACGAGTTCGGTATTTTCCACGCCAAAGGTCTGCTTTGCTTGTGCTGCCTGCTGTGCTGCAGACACCGCAGCGTTATCGCCACGGAGCACTTCATCAAACCCCATAGCCTTTCCGACGCGTCCTGCCACGTGAGCCGCAATTTGCGTCGCACCATGAACAAGTGCCAAATTTGGAATTGGCAAACTCAATGCTTGTGCTCGGTTTTGAAGTTGAATTCTTTGAGCCATTTCTCCCACTTGTGTGCATCAGCATGGCTATCGAGCTTCAACTCATGCCACTTGACGCAACGGTACTTCACATCGATGTGGCCATTGTGCTGACTTTTCTTGAGCTCGCACCCCAGCTTCTTCAGCGTTTGCATGATCGTTTCTGCCTTTTTGGCATCATGAATGTGCTTGGCTTTCCACTCTGTTAACTGGTAGCGAACAATTTCGTCCGCAAACACAAAGGTCGGAAGCAACGTGATCGAAAGAGCAATTAACAATCTTTTAAACATGGGTATAGAATCCTCGTGGATGGACTGATTTGCTGCGTAGGTACAAAAAAAAATCGCAGCAGGTCAAGAGTTGCTTCGACAATTCCCCGTGATCTGGCAGCAATTCCTCCGCAGAGCCCAAAAGCAGGGGTAACGATGAGAGCATCGAAAATCGCAAAAGCCGTAAGCTCGGGGCAAAATACGTGTGGACGGCAAAAAACATTTCTTTCCAATTCCCAGCCTTTCCGGCAAGAAATCGAGAAAAACGGGTTGAGCAGAGCAGGGAAGGGCAAAACAGGTGGAAATCGCCCGATGAACGTCTCGTGGTTGCGAAAAACGCAACGTGCGCAGACAATTCAGCAAGGAAACCACTTCCGCCCTGACCCAATCCAGTCGATGAGAAACGTCAAGAACACGGCGCTTCACGCGACGTAAATAACAGGCACCTCCTGCAACGGGGGACTCACCCTCGACCCTGAACCGCAATGAATGACCAGCCGAAGCCGAACGAAAATGATGCCAAAGATCCTCGTGTAGCGAGGCGGGAAAAGATGCGTCAGATTGAGGAACTAGGCCTCGACCCATGGGGCACCCGTTTCGATAATCGCTCGCTGATTTCCGAGTGCCAATCTCGCCAAGCAGAGATTCAGTGGACGCGGGAGGACGGTGAAGTGGTTGCCTTACCAGACCTGACAGTAGAAGGATTCGACTTTCGGCAGTGGAAATCAGAGAATAGCCCTGGTGAACAAACCGGCCCCGTGGTTCGAGTTGCAGGTCGGATCATGCTATCACGTGATAAGGGAAAACTTATCTTTCTTACGTTGCGTGACTGGACCGGTGAAATCCAAATTTTTGTTGGCAAAAACCA